>JABJDN010000050.1 GCA_018665385.1 Phycisphaerae bacterium
CATTCTTCTTAGTGAAGCAAGGAGATTCGATAACCAAGACTGGATCTGTTAATGCTTGATGAACTTTATCTTGTTCAATCACTAAGTGATCGCTTGTGGGTGTAGATTTGTTCCTGTTCTTCTTTGCCATGAGCTGCATTTCATTCCCCGGTTGTTAAGACATGAACGCACGAAACACGCACGTCATACCTTCTACGCAGCTCAATTGGAAATGCGTATCGAATTTGCAATTTTTATTAAAAAAACTACAACTTACCCGAAAGGAGTGCTGTTACACGCCCGCAATCGCGGTGGTGCAGAGATAAAATTTACTCGGGTTCGTCACCAGAAAGGTCGTATACCCAGCCTTCATTCGCCCGGTCCCATGCAATTATCTCGCCATCGTTGAAGAAAAGAGCCAATTCCTTACTTGCCGCTTCTGGGCTATCAGAGCCATGAATCAAGTTAAAACTATTTGAAACGCCAAAATCACCGCGAATTGTTCCTGTTGCTGCTTGGGAACCAAATGTAGCGCCCATCATTGAACGGCAAATGGTGATAGCACCCACGCCCTCGAGGGCGAGAACCAGTACAGGCGATTTTGTCATGAAGTCCACAAGACCAGCATAAAAGGGTCGTTCTTTGTGGTCTGCGTAATGCGTTGCTGCTACATCAGCAGATATTTGTGTAAATTTTGAACCAATAACTTTGAGACCTTTGTCTTCAAATCGGCTAAGAATTCGGCCCATAAGACCTCGTTGCACTGCGTCTGGTTTCAAAATAATAAGTGTTTGTTCCATGCCCATGGCTGTATCCTTTGTAAATTCAAAAAGTAAGGGGAAGACTGCAAAGGATACCAAAAATGGCGTTTTTTCGCCCCCTTCTATGCATACTTTCGGTATTCTGCAACACAGTGAGTACGGATACTCGCAAAAACGCGTGATTTCACGCCACGGAAGGCCCTTACTTTTATACCACGCCCTATGACCAAAACTAAAACTCCGAAAAAGAAAAAAACTCGAACGAACGCTACAGCTGAAACAATGGCTGCTGGACAACGCGACATTTCAGTAAGCGAGTTCTTTGCAAAAAATCGTCACCTTCTTGGGTTCGACAATCCCCGTAAGGCAATGCTTACTGCAATAAAGGAAGCAGTCGATAACGCGTTAGATGCGTGCGAAGAGGCTGGAATCTTGCCACATGTCTATGTGCGTGTGCTCCAAGTAAATGAAACGAGATTTAAATTGACAATCCGCGACAACGGTCCTGGTATTGTGCGTGAGCAAATTGAAAACATATTCGGAAAACTTTTGTACGGTTCTAAATTCCACCGATTAAAAATGTCTCGCGGCCAACAAGGCATTGGTATTTCTGCAGCAGGCATGTATGGACTTATGACAACAGGCAAGCCAGTAGTCATTATTTCAAAAATAAAACGCAAGAAGGCGCATGAAGTTGTCCTCAAAATGGATACCACTAAGAATAGGCCATCTGTTATTAGCGATACTGAACATGCTGAAGACGACAAACTTTTTGCAGAAGGACACGGCACGCAAGTAACAATTGAACTTGAAGGAAAATACCAAAAGGGTCGTCAATCCATCGATGAGTATTTAGAGCAAACAGCAATTGCAAATCCTCACGCGCAAATTACGTACGCCACGCCAACAAACGAAACCATTGAGTTCCCTCGAGTAATTGATGAACTGCCTGAAGAGCCAAAAGAAATTAAGCCTCACCCGAAAGGGATTGAACTTGGCACCCTGATACAAATGCTTGAGAGAACAGACCAGCGACAACTTGGCGGTTTTCTCACGAAAGATTTCTGCAGAGTCGGCGCAACCAAGGCAAGAGAAATTGCCAAAGGTGCAGATTTGACTGGCCAATCATGGGTCAAAACCATTGGGCATACCGAGGCAGAAAAACTCTACGATTCGATTCAAAAGACTCGAATCATCGCACCCAATACTGACTGCCTTGTGCCGATCGGTTCAAAGGCGTTACTTGCTGGCTTGTTAAAAGAAGTAAAAGCAGAATTCTTCGCAGCCTCAACTCGTCCACCAAATGTCTATCGTGGGAACCCGTTCCAAATTGAAGTTGCAATTGGGTACGGCGGTGGACTGGGTAGAGACGACAGTGCAAAGGTTCTTCGTTTTGCGAATAGAGTTCCTTTGTTGTATTCACAATCGAGTTGTTGCTCGTTTAAAGCAGTTGCTGAAACTTCATGGAAAAACTATGGACTTACACAACCGAGAAATTCCATTCCATCTGGCCCACTCGTTGTCATGGTACACATGGTCAGTGTGTGGGTTCCATTTACAAGTGAATCAAAAGAGGCTATCGCAGATTACGATGAAATTCGCAAAGAGATGAAACTTGCATTGCAAGAGTGCGGAAGAAAACTAGGCACATACCTTCGAAGAAGAAAGCGCATGGCGCGTGAATCCGAGCGTCGAAGCGTATTCGAACGCTACATCGGCGAAATATCAAGATGTTGCAATTCACTCGTTGGTGCAGATACCGACAAGTTATACAAAGCCCTACTCAAACAAGCGAAACGCAGAACTGACGATGCCGATGCCGAACTTGACGACGAAGGAAATATTATTGACGATGGCGGTCGCCTTGGTAATGACGATGATGTCATTATTGTGGACGATTTGCAGGATTTGCCTGAACAAGAAGACACGTTATTCGGCAAGTCCGCAAAGAAAAAGAAGAAAAAGATTACAAAAAAGAAACGGGGTAAAAAATAATGGCGAAGAAAAAAATAACTAAGAAAAAAACGTCGAACAAGACAACTACAAAAGTCGCAGCGACTCCTCGCAAAAGTGTCGTAGATAAAAAACGCGATGCAGCAACAAAGAAGAAAATAGAGACGCTAGCAACTTCAGTTGTGAAGCGTTCGATGGCTCAAAAAGAACCTTCGTTTGAAATTCCGACTCGTTCGATTTCGAACATGACCTACAACAAGAAAAAACGCATTCTTGAAATGGGCACCAATACTCAAACAAGGAGCCTGTTTAATCTAGGGCAATCCCGCAAGTTCATGCAGTCACTCCTTCTTGCTAAAGGTTGCCGTGATTTGATCGACGCCGAAAAAACCCTCAGCCTTCGGGGTATGTATTACATGGGCCTGCACACCATACCCGGCACGAAAGAAAAAACATTCAATGACCAGGGCGAATCCGACGGCATTCTGGAAGACTTAGAAGTATCGCTTGACGGTTTACGCGAAGAGTTGCATATCTTTGCAAAGAAGCGTGGCACGATGGTTGGCAATATTACAGTGGTAGATAACGGCGATGAAATCAATTGTAGAAAAATGGGCAGTGGCGGATACGCCATCCCGAGTATATGCGAACCCAATGTCATGCAATTTAAAAAATGCGAAGCTGACTTCATTTTGCATGTTGAGAAAGACACCGTATGGAGTCGTTTTAATGAAGACCGATTTTGGGAAACGCACAACTGCGTACTGACCGAAGGTTCTGGGCAACCGCCTCGAGGTGTTCGGCGCATGCTACACCGTATGCATAAGGAGCTTGGCCTTCCCGTATATTGCTTGCTCGATTGTGACCCGTGGGGACACTACATTTATTCGGTGATTAAACAGGGTTCGATTAACCTTGCGTTTGAATCAGAACGAATGGCGATTCCAGATGCAAAGTTCATGGGCATTCGCTCGAAAGATTACGATCGTCTTGACCTATCTGACGATGTCAAAATTGAGTTGAATGATCGCGACATTACGCGTGCGAAACAAATTGCCGCCTACCCGTGGTTTGAAGGTAAACGCGAGTGGCAACGTGAAATTAAAACTATGCTCAATAATGGGTTTAAGATGGAAGTGGAATCGTTAATTACCAAAGACATTTCCTATGTCACAGAAGAATACGTCCCGCAACGCCTTAAAGAAGGCGATTTCTTAGATTAATAGTGCTTTTAGTGGCAGTCTAGTTCTCACGCTGTACACTGTTTATCATTGTTCAGCCCCATGTGTAAGTAACTATGTGTGTTACCCACAGCCAGAACGAAAGGTATGCTCCACGAAATGACATCACACGAAAACATGCGTACGAATATCGAAGCTCTCGGTTTGCCCGAGCGCCCTGCGCGGGTGCTTGTTGTTGATGACGAGTTACTTGTAGCGCAAGGCATTATGGCAACTTTAAAGTCTCTTGGGTTTGACATAGTAGGACCATGTAAAAACGGTGCAGAAGCAATTGCAAATTGCAGAGAAGATAAACCAGACATTGTGCTCATGGATATACAGATGCCCGTAATGAACGGTATGCAAGCTGCGCAAATTATTTTCCCAGAGCTTGATATTCCAGTCGTGATGCTTACTGCGTACTCAGATGATACGTATTTACAGAACTGCGTTGCTGCAGGCGTGTTTGGTTTTTTGTTAAAACCAGCCAGTGCAGAACAACTAAGCGCGGGCATTACAGTTGCGTGGGAACGATTCCTTGATCATGTTGAACAACGAAGTCAAATTGTTGACTTAAAACAACGCCTAGACGACAGGCGATTGATTGAACAGGCGAAGTGGATTATTGTAAAGCGTAAAGAAATCTCTGAACCAGATGCAATGAAACTTCTGCAGAAGCAATCTAGAAGTTCACGCAAAACTATTGCTGCAGTCGCACGCGCTGTAATTGACAGCGACGGTCTACTGTGACAGGCCAGGGTAACTAGAGCAAGCGACGAGTCTAGTCCACCCGCAATATCACGAAGCAAATACCACCAGAGATTTCGGTACACAAGAAATTTTCATACTCTTTGTTGCTCCAGCTGGATCTCCATCTATTTGCCACTGAGCAGTTTCCTCGGTTTTCACAACTACGGCAACACCTTGGATATACACGACGTTTGGATGGTGCAAGTGTGTGCCACGAGATAATAGGCGAATCCATTTGTAAAAGCTCCACCTACCTGTAAGTGGGAAAAATACAATGTCTAGTTTTCCATCTGCAATGTCAGCATTTCGCGCAGGGTTCAGTCCACGTGCATACGCTTTGCTGTTTGCAACAACTACCCAGCCCTTCTGTTTAGAAACAACTTCTCTGTCATCAACAGTAATGCTAACTGTAGGAACTGTCCAACGCAGTAGTTGCCTAACAATTGGCATGATGTACGAGAAATGCGTAATCGATGTGCCTCGATGTTCCGCTAGGTCTGCAACAACTGCAGCGTCAAAACCTACAGAAGCCATAAGCAGCATAAACGAATCGTTTGCGGTTGCAGTATCAATCGTAGACGTAGCGCGTTGTTTTATTTTTTCAACTACAACTTCTGGTGTTCCAGATACTGCCATAGACTTTGCAAACAAGTTTTCAGTCCCGCATGCTGCATGGTACACAGGGATGTTTGTGTTCTTTGCAATGCTTGCGATTTGACGAAGCGTGCCATCTCCGCCGACTACTACGATTGCATCTGGATTGTATTGCAGTTTTGGAAGAAGCCATTGCGTTGGCGAAGTTGGTTTCGTTTGCACAAGTTCTACATCACAAGGAACGCATACTAGTAATTCAGCAATAGCGCCGGCACTTTTGCATGACCTGCCTCGACCTGAAACTGGGTTGTAGATGACCATTACTCGCATCAGGCTTGCAACGGCACACACACTATAAAATCGCTGCCCTGCCCTACTGTGGAATTTACAGTGATATGCCCGCCATGTTCTTGTGCAATCCGCATCGTAGTTGGTAACCCAAGCCCTGTACCTCCCCGCTTCGAAGAAACATACGGATGGAATATTTCATTGATACGCTCTTCTTCAATTCCTTTTCCAGTATCGATGATATGAATGCGTGCTTCGTTAGCATCGCACTCTAAGCGAATCATGAGTTCCTTTGTAGTGCTCTCTTGAATCGCATGCGTTGCATTGATAAGCAAATTTAGAATTGCTTGTTTTAATAACGATGCATCCACATGCGCAATTACTGGATGCTCG
>JABJDN010000092.1 GCA_018665385.1 Phycisphaerae bacterium
AACTCATACGTCGCCATCCTCTTTAGAGTGCATTGGCAAAATATCTTCTGGAGATAGAGTGACACCTTCATTTGATGAAACATACTTCAGTACTTTTGTTGGGCACGGGTCGACAAATAAAAGCGAGCGTAGGGCAGGGCGAATAAACTTTTGTTGGATTCCATGTTCAAGTAAATCCATGAGTGGGTCAAAGTACCCTTGAATATTCACAATACCAATTTGCTTTTGATGGTCTCCAAGTTGCCTGCCAACGAGTACTTCAAAAAATTCCTCGTACGTGCCAATGCCGCCTGGGAGAACAAGAAATGCATCGCTTCGTTCCATCATGATGGTTCGTCGCTCTTGCATGGTATCTACAACTATAAGTTCATCACAGGATTCATTTGCTTGTTCATGCTTAACAAGTTTATGAGTAATCACGCCAACTACTTGTGCGCCACTTGCAGCAGCACTAGATGCTACTTCTCCCATAAGCCCAATGCGACCTCCGCCGTAGACGAGTGTTTGCTTGTTAGCAGCGATACCCTTACCAATGATGTTTGCAGCATCATGATATGGCTCTGACAAGTCAGTAGACGAACCGCAGTAAACAGCTATTGCTTTCCTCATTTTCCTCGAGCCTTTTCAATAGCATGTAACACTTGTGAAACCGTATAGAAATCGCCACGAAACACTTCGTTGCCATCTGGGCCAAGTACGATGAGTAAGGGAATTCCTAGTCCAACTTTATGTAAAAGCGCTTTTCCAGAGGCATTGTTGCCTGTCAAATCTACTTTTATAGCCGTTACATCTTCTGCTTCAAACGCAGCAACTACCTTACTATTATGAAGCACAGTGCTTTCTAATGCTTTGCAGTTTAAACACCATTCGGCAGTGAATTCAATGACTACTACATCCCCATCGGCAAGACTTTCTTCTAACACCTCAGGCGTATAGTATTCCCATTCAATTGGTCCAGAATCAGTCAAGATTACTCCCCCGTACGATGCTGCAATTACGATACATATACCAGTAGAGGTGAATATGAATTTCGCTGCACCATTTGTTGCAATTTTAAGAGTCCGCCATGCGAGCCATACGCCCGAAGCTGCAACACACGCTGCTACAAACCAAAGGTACATTCGCGAAGGCGGCGCGCCTTCTTGTTGCAACATGCCACTGAGCCCAACTCCAAAAAAGTACACTGCAGCAGCAAGCATAAACAATCCCATTACTTGCTTGACCACTTCGCTAGCAGCTCCAGCGCGAGGCATTTTTTCAACAAGTTTTGGGAATGCAGCAAGTACAAGATACGGCACCGCCATTCCAAACCCAATTGCCCCAAACACTGTAAGGGTGAGCGAGGGCTCTTGTTTAGCAGCCCAGAGTGCAGCTGCTCCCATAAATGGAGCTGTGCATGGAGTGGACAGAACCGCTGTCATAATTCCAAACATAAACGAGCCGTACCATGAATCTTGTTTTGGATTTACTGCATATACAAAGTTGGGAAGTCGAATTGAGAAAAGACCACCCATTCCAATTGCCATAATGCCTATGAAAAGTCCTAATACGATAGTGAACGCGGGGTATTGAAAGAGTTGATTGATAGCAGTGAAGCCACTCACTAGCGCAATTGCAGCACCTAGTCCTACCCACAGTGCCATGACACCGAGCATCATCCAAATTCCTAGAAAAAATGTTTTCCTTCTGTTGCCTGCATGGGCGCTTAGACCCATAATTTTAATTGGGATAACCGGCAAGACACACGGCGTGAGGTTCAGTAAAAAGCCGCCGCCCATCGCAACTACAAGTAACAGGAGAAATCCGAACAAACCATCTGGGTTAATCGTGAATTCAATAGCAAAAACATCAAACCTAATTTCTTCAGCCGGTGCTGAAACACCAGCATGTATATCTTGAAACACGCCACGCTCAAAACTTTGAAAAGTTTCGGTTGGTGTAGTAACAGTTGCACTTGACGATGGTTCTATAATTTCAATCGCAACAGTAATACCGTATGTATCCCAAGGCGACCCGGAATCCGGCTGCGGGGTTGGTCGCAAACAGGAAGTGTCGTCGCACGATTGAAAGATTGGCTTGATGATAAATGAAGTTGTTCCTATTGGCGCGTCCGCATCAATTGTAATTGGTACATAAATCACAGCGATTTCTTCAAAGACTGCGTAGTCAACTGGGGTTCCTACAAAACCGACTTCAACAAGAACAGGTTTCGGCCATTGCGTAAATCCCTCATGTATAGAGAGGGGAGAATCTTCTGGGAGTTCAAATACAAGCTCGGTTGCAATGTAATCTTCAGGGTCCCCAAGTTCTTCTGGTACTACTGGATCATTCGTGTGCGTGTGCCAATGTTCCTCATGATCAAGGACTACAGCAAGCACAATATCTCCGCCAGGTTTTGCTTGTTTTTGAGAGACTTCGACAGAAACGGTTACTTTTGAACGAGAATCACGAAAATTACCAGGTTGTGCTAAGAGGCTGTTGGCGGGAAATAGCCATAATAAGCCTATAGAGAGTGATTTTAAAGAATTCAGTTGCATTGCGGTAATCCTATTCGATTGGGGAGAGTTGCGTTTTAGGCGGGCTGAGAATACCCTGTACCGTTTCTAGTCGTCGGCGTAGACGGCACAGCAAGTATGAGGAGTGATGTAATGGTCCAACGTAGGACTTTACAACTAATTTCCAGTTATGACTGCTAATAGCAGTCATCCCCTGGCCTTGGACCTTTTCCTAAGCGGATGCAAGCATCCCTACGGAGGTTCAGTCTTTATGTAAGCATTTTTGTCTTACATTTCGACAAGTGCAACGGCACTTTTGACTGTAAAAAGTCAGCCACGGGTACGCGAAGCGTCCCGTTTTTTTATTGATACGTATAACCCAAAAACCAAACAACTCAACAACACAAATAGGCAGAGAACATGAACAAAGAAACATTAGAAATTATCGATACAATCGCAAAGCAGCGCAAGATTGAAAAAACAATCATCATTGCTGACCTTGAACAAGCTATGGTGAGTGCTGCTCGAAAGCACTTTAACTCTCTTGACACAGAAGAGTTTTCTTGCAACATGGATCTTATGACTGGCGAGATTTGTATATGGCGGCACCTTGATGAGGGCGCAGTTGAAGTTCCTCTCGCAGAGCTGGGCAGAATTCCAGCGCAAACTTTTAAACAAGTAATGATTCAACGCTTCCGTGAGGATGAACGCGTAGGCATTTACGATGAATACATTGATAAAGCTGGCGAACTTACAACAGGCGTGTGTAGTAGATACGAAGGTGGCTCACTTATTGTCCAACTTGATAAGTTAGGCAGAGTTGAAGGATTTATGCCACGTTCTGAGCAAATTCCAGGAGAACAATTTCGTCCGGGTGACCGAGTTCGCTGTTTTATCCTTGATGTTCGAGATACTGGAAGCCAAGTCAAAATTGTTCTTTCCAGAAGCCACCCAGATTTCATTCGTAGGTTATTCGAAGCAGAAGTTCCGGAAGTACAAGAGCACGTTATTGAAATTCATGCGATGTCACGAGAGCCAGGCTTTAGAACTAAAATCGCAGTGACTTCCAACGATTCAAAAGTGGATCCAGTTGGCGCGTGCGTTGGTGTTCGCGGCAGCAGAATCCGAAATATTGTTGAAGAACTTGGTGGAGAAAAAATTGACATCGTTCGCTGGAACGAATCAAGCCAAGTACTTATATCGAATGCATTAAAACCTGCGGAAGTAGACGAAGTAAGCCTTTGCTTCGAACTTGGTCGCGCAACTATTATTGTACGAGATGACCAATTATCATTGGCAATTGGCCGGCG
This sequence comes from Phycisphaerae bacterium, assembly GCA_018665385.1. Classification (GTDB taxonomy): domain Bacteria; phylum Planctomycetota; class Phycisphaerae; order Phycisphaerales; family SM1A02. Next base: position 3,806 of record JABJDN010000092.1, read on the forward strand.
TGGTCAGAATGTTCGACTTGCCGCTCGCTTGACTGGATGGGATATTGATATTCTGACTCCGGAAGAATACCAAAAAGGTCTTGAAATTCTTTGGGATGCTCTTAAGCCTATCGAAGGTGTTTCAGAAGAAATGCTTGACCGTATGGCTGCAATGGGAATCATCAGCATCTTTGATGTCGAAGAAATTGGTAGGAATGTTTTAGAAGAAGATTTAGAATTCCCTAAACAATTAGCAGACAGCTGCATCGAATGTTCCGTTATTCGCTCGAAAGAAGTGACCGCTGAGCAAGAAGAAGCGAAACGGCTTGATGAAGTGAAACGAACAGAAGATGAAGCAGCTGCTTCAGCTGTTCTTGACGCAGCAACAGACGATGCTTCAGAAGCTGCGGCAGATTCGATCCTCGATTTTTCAAGCGATGATGATACGCAAGCAGAAGATGTGTCAGTGGCAGTAGTAGAAGAAACAACCGAAACGACAGAAGAAACAAGCGACTAATCACAATAAGTGATTACGGAGATTACACGTGGCTAAAAAAGCAGTGAAAACAAGAGTTCATCATCTCGCCAAGAAGATTGGTGTAGAGTCGAAAGACATTGTCGCTAAATGTAAAAGCGAAGGCATCCCTGGTATCACAACATACCAGTCTGCGATCTCTGCAGGTCTACAAGCAACAATTGTTGAGTGGTTTAGCGAAGTAGAAGACAAAGCGAGTTCTTCTGCAATTGAAACTGCTGCCAAAGTTGATGTAACAAAGGTGAAGGCGCGAGCGAAAAAGAAAACCAAAAAGAAAGTTCCAAAGATAGCCGATTCGCCAGCCGCAAGTGCTTCTGGTACTGCTTCAGTAGAAGGTCAAAAAGATGCGAAGCAAGGGGTTACACCCTTGGGTCGTACGATGGACGCGCCAGTAAAAGCAAAAATGGCTGGGCCGCGGGTTATTCGAATCGAAAAGCCTGAACCAGAAACAAAACCTAAACCAAGGCAACCCCGGCGTCAGCCAGGTGGGCAATCTCCAAGAGGTGGAGCAGGTGTAGGAATGCCGCAGCAAATGCCGCCACCCCAGCAAGATGACAAAGGTAATCGTCGGAACAAACGACGAACAACAAATCAAGCCGCTCCTCGGCAGGGCGAACGTGGGTCACGGAATCCAAGCCCGGTGCAAGGCAAGCCAGATTCAAACTGGAGAAAACAAGATCTTCTCGAACGAGAAAACAGGTTGCGTAGAAGTGGTGGCTTCTTTAGGCAAGCTCGTAGGGATAGCCAAAAGAGAACCGATCAGCCAGCATCTAAAGCAAAAACACTGAAACAAACAGGCGGTTCAATTAATATTACTGAACCAATTTCAATCAAAGCACTTTCAGCAGCGACTGGAGTCAAGGCGAAAGACATCTTGAAAAAATTGTTGCTCAATGAAATTATGGCAACAGTAAACGACACTATCGATACAGATCAAGCTCTTGAGATGATGCTTGGTTGGGGAATTGATCTAAACGTCATTGCCGAGAAAACAGCGGAAGAACAAATTGTTGACTCATTTACATCCCGCGAATATGTAGATGAGCAACCGCGTTCGCCTGTCGTAACAATTTTAGGCCATGTTGATCATGGTAAAACGTCTCTTCTCGACCGAATTCGGTCTGCAAACGTTGCCGATGGTGAAGCTGGCGGAATTACCCAAGCAACAAGTGCATTTAGAGTTCCAGTAAAAGCGGGTGATGTTGACAGGTTAGTTACATTCATCGACACTCCTGGTCACGAAGCATTTACAGAAATGCGTTCACGTGGAGCTAAAGTTACAGACATAGTTGTTCTTGTAGTTGCTGCAGATGACGGTGTAATGCCACAAACTATCGAATCAATAAACCACTCTAAGAGTGCTGGCGTGCCAATTGTTGTAGCGCTCAATAAGATCGATAAACAAAATGCTACCGAAGAAAATATCCAGCGAATTCTTGGTCAACTTGCTGAACATGAACTGAATCCAGTTGACTGGGGCGGATCAACAGAAGTGATCCGAACAAGCGCTATAGAAAATACTGGAATTCAGGACCTTCTTGAAATCCTCGATTATCAAGCGGAGTTACTCGAATTGAAAGCTGATTTTGGTGGCAGCGCTGAAGGAACAGTAATTGAAGCCCACGTAGCGGAAGGCCGTGGTCCAGTTGCAAGTGTACTAGTGCAAGAAGGCATATTGAAAAAGGGCGACTTTATTGTTGCAGGCCGCGGGTACGGAAGAATTCGCGCATTAGTAAACGAACGTGATGAGCAGGTTGTCGAAGCTTTTCCATCAACGCCACTGTCTATTTTAGGTTTGAGCGAAGTTCCAGATGCTGGCGATAAGTTTTATGTTGTTAAATCTTTAAAGGCCGCAGAAGCTGCCGCGAAAGAACGTACGCAACTTGAACGCCAATCCGATCTGTCTCGTGAGGGAGTAACACTCGACAATATATTTGAGCAAATGAAAACCGCAGAAATGCGTGAACTTCCTGTCATCGTCAAAGGCGATGTACAAGGGTCAATTGAGACATTGCGAAATACTATCGGTAAAATCGGCAACGATGAAGCCGCTATTGTTATTAAACATAGTGCAGTTGGCGGTATAAACGAATCAGATGTGAATTTAGCAGAAGCTTGCGGTGGAATTATCACTGGCTTCAATGTTACAAGTTCTGCCAAATCAAGAAGACTTGCAGAGGAAAAAGGCGTTGAGATACGGTATTACGATGTCATTTACGATTTAATCGATGACTTAACAAAAGCACTCGAAGGGCTGTTAGATCCAGAAATCAAACTAGAAGTTCTCGGACATGCTGAAGTACGCGATGTGTTTAGGGTTTCGAAAGTCGGCATGATTGCCGGTTGCTATGTTACAGACGGCTCAATCGAAAGGCACCAACAGATTCGTGTCACACGAGACGGCATTGTTGTAGAAGCAGATCGTAAACTCGATCAATTGAAACGATTTAAAGACGATGCAAAAGAAGTTAAAGCTGGACAAGAGTGCGGTATGAATATTGATGGATACACCGACATAAAAATCGGCGATGTTATCGAATGTTATAAATCTCTAGAGGTGAAGCGAACACTGTCGTAATACTATGAGTCAACGAACCGAGCAAGTTGCATCTACGCTAAAGCGAGCTACACAAATGGTGTTATCGCGTGGTATTTCTGACCCTCGCGTGCAGGGGATTATTACTATTACAAGAGTAGACGTGAGCGCAGATTTAGCAAACGCCACTTTGTTTTGCACGGTTACACCACATAGACACGAAAAGTTATCGTTGCACGGTTTGACATCTGCCTCAAGGTGGATTCGTAGGCAAGTTGCAGACAAAGTACGTTTTCGTAGGATGCCTCAATTCAGTTTTAAGCTTGATGAACAATTGATTAAACAACAAGAAGTGCTTGCTAGTATTGCCGAAGCAATTCGTGAAGACGAAAAAAAAGCACAAAATAAAAAGAAGGATACTTGAGTGAAAAACGCTACAGAATTTGCAAAGAAATTCAAAAAATTTAAAAAGAGTTTGCCAGATGCCTCCGTTGAAATGAACGAGCATGGCGTTATCGGCGAAGTCGTGTACGCGCACCTCCTTTGGAACGCAACATCTAAGCAAGCAAGCCAAGCATATAAAAGATTGATGGCCGCAACTGTTGACATGAATGATCTGCGGGTACACCATCTATACGAAATCATAGATTTGATTGGCGAAAGTTATCCTCAGGTATACGATCGAACGAAACGGTTAAAAACAGTACTCGATGCTATTTATAAGCGTGAACATGGTATGCATGTTGCAAGCCTTGAGGGTGCTGGCAAGCGAGATATTCGTGACTATTTCGAATCGCTCAAAGGCATATCGCCATTTGTTTGCAACAGAATTATTGCAATCTGCTTCGAGGTAGCAGCTATGCCTGTCGACGACAGGACCTTGGCAGTTATGATTTCTAATGACCTGATACACGAAAGTGCAGATGTAGCAGATGCAAGTTCCTGGCTCACAAGGCAAGTGAAGGCAGGAGAAATTGGTGAGATTCATGTGCGCTTACATACTTGGGTAGAACTTCAGCCGATTCCGAAACCACCGAAGAAAGTAACTCGAAAAGTCAGGAAGAAAACTTTTGTAAAGGTTGTTGCTAAAGCAGTAGTGGAATCCGATGAAACTTTAATTGTTGAGGAAGCTGCACCTAAAAAATCGGTAACGAAAAAGAAGGTGACAAAAAAGAAAGTCACTAAAACCAAAACTCCTAAGAAGAAAGTTACTAAAAAGAAAACTTCTAAGAAGCAAAAAACAACTACTAAAAAAGTAGTAAAGAAAACACCGCTAACAAAAAAGAAGGCTACAAAGAAGAAAGTGGCGAATAAACCTTCGTCAAAGAAGAAGGTTGCCAAGAAGAAAGTTGCAAAGAAAAAGGCCGCAAAGAAGAAGTGATTGGACGCTGCGTAGTAATGCCTCTGATGTTCTGCATGTCGAGCACGGCATTTGTAGAGCCATTAACAATCCAAGAATATTTTGCGAATGTATCAGTTGACAAAATTGCTGGTCCGGCGCACCAAACGGTTCGTAGTGCTGCAAGAGAGTATGTGCACGCAAAACAATTAGCGCTCAATAACTTCCATATAGAAGCAATAAAACATTACCGTAACGCCGCGGCATTAGATGTACTTTCGCCTGCTCCTTGGGTTGGGATGGCAATTTCGTTGGGCGCAATTAAACAAGATGACACAGCGCTGCTTGTTTGGAAAGAAGTTATTGCGAGGGACCCTTCGCATACTGACGCTTTGTTAATTCTTGGAATTGATGCAGCCAGAATGGGGAATAAAGAACTCGGGCAACAATACCTTTCTAGGCATTGGATTGAAGCGAATCCAGAGCCAATTGAATCACTTTTACGATACGCTGCTTTGCGTTCTGTGTTTGATACTGATGAAGTAGCACTCGGATTTTTAGAAAAAGAGTTAGGTCCAATTTTAGATGAAGCGGGTCACAGATTAGCTACTTCAGCACCAAGTGCTGCATGGCTAGGAGTTATTCAACAACTTGTAGATTTGAATTCTACTGAATTGGCGCTTTTACTCATCCAGCAACATATCGCAGATGTCAAGCCAAAAGAATTAGCCTCGTTGCTGACGATTCTTCCTGTCCTTGAATCAGTAAGCAATGGCGACGGCTCATTGACCGAAAATATATATACAGAGTTTTCTGTGAATAATAAGCTGGCGTTATCACCGCGTTGGTCTGAACGAATATCGTTAGCCGAAGCACTCTCACTCGCAGCCCAATCTGTCTCGGTTGTTAGTGGTAATGTAGACGCGTCAGTTCTCTTATATAAAAAATCAGTAGAGCTAGATGCAACAAATGCCCTTGCTATAAATAACCTTGCTTGGATAGTACTTGAAGAAGAGGGGCCTACAGAATATGTGCAACAGCTTTGCGCAAAAGCAATGTCGTTGGATGCAAAAGCTCCGTACATCTTAGATACTGTGGGACGAATGCAAACAATGCTGGGAAATACAGAGCTCTCTTTAGAGTTACTTACGACAGCAATTGAATTGTCAGATGACCCTAGCCCCGAAATGTACGAGCATCTTGGCGATGCGTTATGGAACTCCGGAGAGAGGGAACGCGCCTTGGCGATGTGGGAAACGGCATCAACTATCTTGAATACAGAAGATTTTAAAACGTTTGCAATGCAAGATTATGCAGCACTGGCGCACTCTGTATGGGGAGTGATGGTGCGAACCCCAGAAGCAATGTACGATTTTGAGATGAGTGGTGTACTATGCCGATTACAGAATAAATTGCACGCTGTAGCGCAAGGTAATGAACCCGACTTTGAATATACAAAAAGGCTGAATGGAGCAAACTAATGGCAGGTCATAGTAAATGGGCAAACATTAAACATCGGAAAGCAAGGCAAGATGCT
>JABJDN010000049.1 GCA_018665385.1 Phycisphaerae bacterium
AACACTATTTTTCCTCTTGCCCCACGCAGCACTCGCTCCATCGTTTTCTCTATACCGCGCTGGCCAACTTCGTCGCCAGCGCGATAGCCTGATAAGTCGACTAGTCCTCTTGTACGAAATGGACGTCTGCTAATATCTTTCGCCCATACTTCATTGCGAACGTCGCCTATGATTAACTCCGCGACATCATCTATAACAACTTCAATAGCATCAAATGCACGCATAGGTTTGGGCAACGTAGAGCGGTCTACTAAAACAGATCGCGTCCGGCTTGGATAATCTCGTTGCCTTGAATGCTCAACATGAAGCACGTTATCAAATTGCGCACTGAGCAATTCAAAAGCAATTGCATTGTCATCTGACACTTTTGCGAGCACAACGTGCGGTTCGTTTTGCTCTTTGATTAATTTGTCACGATTTGCTACAAACGGTACTGAATCACCGTATCGTTTTTTATGCATTTCCTCTTGCCGCACCCAAACTACCGCTGCAGTTTGTTCCACTTCTTCTCGAATCAATTGAAGTTGTTTCTCCACATATTCCCGCTTGACCCCGCCTGTCGTTGCAACTGTATCCCAAAAGCCATCCATCTCACTTAAACGTCCAGGCAAGTATGCATCCACATACGATTGCCTTTCTTCAGGAGATATAGATTGCCATTGTTTGTTTCCGATTGAAGTCTTTGCGTCTTCCCTAGCAAAGCGAAGTGCGCGGTCGCCTGTGATAACATCCCAATCAACAGAGACTGCATACGAAGCAACATCTTCAGCGAGCACGTTGCCATTTCTATCTTGAATTCTGCCACGCCATGTAGGCAAGTATGTAGTTGAATGCAATCGCCCTTGTGCTTTTATAAAACGAGCATCTCCCTCACTTACAGTCAACTTCGCAGCCTGGTAGACCAAGGCAAGAAGAACCATCATGCATACAACGGTGAGCACTAGTAATCTGCGGTAAAAAAGAATGAGATGCTTAAACATAGGCGATATAGCTGAGTCTAGAGTAAGGTACAGGCAAAGGACCCGATTGCGTGCAAAAACCCTCTATCTCTCTCATCGTCAGTACGTACAACCAGCCCGATTTTTTACGGCTGGTTCTTTGCGCACTTGTGAATCAAACGGATAGAAATTTCGAGTTACTCATCGCTGACGACGGTTCAAATGAAGAGACTAGAACCCTTCTAGATAAGTTTGAACAAAAGCAACAGATTTCAGTGAAACATATTTGGCATGAAGACAATGGATTTCAAAAGTCGCAAATTCTGAATAAGGCTGCACTTGCATCAACGAACGACTATCTGGTCTTTTTAGATGGAGATTGCATCCCACGTACGAAGCATATTAAAGACCACCGCGCGTTAGCGAAGAAAAGTAGGATTGTGGGCTGCAGTAGAATCCTTCTTGATGAAACCCTTATGGCGCATACTCGAAACAATCAACTTGAAGCACATCGATGGTCGCTGTGGAAAGTTCTCGGATTTCGCATAAGTGGGCATGTAAATCGAATTGCGCCCCTTTTTAGAATACCGCTTGTTAGCCTTCGAGGTGTAGCCCCGAAAAACTGGAAAAAAGTACGGGGCTGTAACTTTGCTATGTTTAAAGAAGATTTTCTGAGAATAGGCGGTTTCGATGAATCATTCACTGGGTGGGGATACGAAGATTCCGAACTTGTTGCGCGCGCTATCAACTCTGGCTGCCTGGTCCGCCTTGGTGACTACAGAGGGACAGTTTTTCACTTATGGCACCCTGATGCAAGCAGAGGCGATGAACAAAGCAATAAAAAGTCGCTCGAAGAGACCCTGCAATTGGGACGAAAAACGGCAAGATCATCCTCAATTATCGATTAAGGGCTTGGCAATAGGGTTTTAAACAGGTACAATTCCCGTCCTTCCCCAACAATGGGACCGTCGGTGACAAGTCGTATACTTGGCTCCGCATGGGGTACTGATCGCGGCGATTAGTGCTCCAAGTCCAAGGAGAAGTTCGCCGCGGATTGGGCTACACTTGTTGTCCCTCCGCGATTAAGCATGCTAGGCAACTCTACAGAGGTAGTTGCGTAGCAGGAGGTTCGCAAGAGTTGCTCTATCGTAGAAGCATCTCGATATTTTGGCCCGTGGTGTAATCGGTAACACACCTGGTTTTGATCCAGGCATTCCAAGTTCAAGTCTTGGCGGGCCAGTTCCCTTGCAAAGGAGCATCGATTTAGAGATGACAACATCTGTCGACAATTCAAAGAAACCACTTGCAGCAATCATTCTTGCTGCAGGCAAAGGCACACGCATGGAAAGCGACCTTCCGAAGGTCCTTCACCCTGTCGCAGGTAAGCCAATGGTGCAATGGGTTGTCGATGCTGTAAGGCAAGCGGGCGCAGAGCGCGTCATTCTTGTAGTAGGCCACGGTGCTCAAATAGTACAAGAACAAATTCCAGGGTGTGAATACGTATTGCAAGAACCACAACTTGGCACAGGCCACGCGGTACTCGTATGCAAAGATACGCTTACAGATTTTGAAGGCGATATTGTTATCTTAGGTGGTGATGGTCCTCTGTTACGCAGTTCAACTGTGCATGACATGGTTGCACTACAAGATCAAACCAAGGCGGCTGCGACCCTTGCAACAAGCTCCATTCCCGACCCAACAGGATACGGACGAATCCTACGCACGAACACAGATCGGTTTGCTGGAATTATGGAGCACAAAAATGCTTCGCCTGAACAATTAGAAATCCAAGAGGTATACCCAAGTTACGCCGTCTTTAATTCTTCACTGCTTTGGGAATGCCTTGAAGAACTGCAACCAAATGAACTCACCAACGAGTACTACTTAACTGAAGTTCCTGAAATGCTTTTACACAAAGGACACAGTGTAGAAGTTGTAGATAACGTAATTCCAGAAGATATCCTTTCCATTAATACACCCCAACAGTTAGACATTGTTGAATCTGTTTTACTAGCAAGGGTACAAACCGAATTGGAGCAGGCATCATGAGTCATGACGATCATAAACAAATGAAGATTTTCGCAGCAACCGGTGGCCACCAACTAGCTGAAAAAATGTGCAAACATTTAGAACTTCCTCTTGCTGAAGCAACTGTTGAATGTTTCCCTGACAATGAAATTATTGTCAAAGTAAACGAAGATGTCCGAGGCCGGGATTGTTTTGTTGTTCAATCTACCTCAATGCCAGTTAATGACAACTTGATGGAGTTGCTCATTTGGATTGATACCCTGCGCAGAGCATCTGCTGGGCGCATCACTGCCGTCATTCCTTACTTCGGTTACGCAAGGCAAGATCGAAAAGACGAAGGCCGCGTTCCAATTACAGCAAAACTTACTGCAAACATTATTACGGCAGCTGGAGCAAACCGTGTGTTATGCATGGATCTACATGCAGCGCAAATTCAGGGTTTCTTTGACATCCCCGTTGATCACCTCACTGCTACAAAAGTATTTTGCGATTACTTCACGCAAAGAGATGACATGCAAGGCGACGATATGGTCATCGTGTCACCTGATGTCGGCAACGTAAAAGTTGCAAACATGTACGCAGGCTTGCTTGATTCAAAACTCGCTATTATTGATAAGCGACGCGAATCTGGTACTGAAGTCGTTTCAAAAAGACTCATCGGTAGCGTTGAAGGCAAAACAGTGTTAATGGTGGACGACATGATTTCCACTGCGGGCACAATTTGCGAAGCTGCAAAGTTAGTCACCGAAAAAGGTGCAATAAAAGTAATCGCTGCCGCTACACATGGCGTCTGCGTAGGCCCAGCGATTGAACGAATAAACTCCTCACCAATCAGTGAAGTTATTATCACTGACACAATTGCTCCAGATAGTCGCCTTGACGATCTTGGAGACAAACTACACGTCTTAAGCGTAGCACGGTTTCTCGGTGAAGCCGTGCATAGAATCCACCACCATATGTCAATTTCGAGCCTCTTCAATCACGGAGAAGGCCCGAAGAAATAATGTAAAGATAGGAAACAATATGGCACACGAAGCACCAATCGTAAAAGTAGAACTGCGAGACAGACTAGGCACTCGGTACGCCCGACGTCTTCGCAATAGCGGTCGCCTTCCAGCGACAATTTATAGCAAGGGAACTGATCCAGTTTCTGTAAGTGTTGACGAGAAAGAAGTTCTTGTTCATCTACACGCAGGAAACCACATCATCGAACTTGATAGCGGGGATGGTTCACCAGCAACAGTTCTTGTAAAAGACTTACAGTTTGGTTACCTTGGCGACAACTTAATCCACGTTGACTTTGCTCGCGTAGATATGAATCAAGTTGTAACAATTAATATGACACTCGAAATTAGTGGACAACCAGCAAGCGCCTCCGCCGCTGGAGCAATCTTGGAAATTCCAAGACCAGAAATTGAAATCGTATGCATGGTGAAAGATATTCCTGATAGCATCAAAGTCGACCTATCAAAAGTGGAAAATATATTCACAATTGGCGACCTTGATCTGCCTGCAGGCGTGAAAGCCAGTCTTGACCCTGAACGTCATATTGCACACGTCACAATTGTCCAAGAAGCTGTAGAAGAAGCAGACGGAAGCGCAGAAGGCGCAGAAGATGCTGCACCAGAAGTTATTAGTGGTACACCTGATACTAACGAAGGCGACAGCGAGTAATCCATGAAGTTCATTGTCGGCCTCGGAAATCCTGGTTCAAAATACAACGGCACACGTCATAATGTCGGGTTTGATGTTATTGACAGCCTTGCAAGGCAACTTGCACCTGGCGAACCTGCTACTACCAAATTCGACTCTGTCGTCATTGAAACTCGGCACGAAGGTGAAAAAGTGTTACTCATGAAACCTCAAAAGTTCATGAACCGAAGTGGACAACCACTTCAACAAGCTCTTTCATTCTTCAAAGGAAATCAGAAAACTGATTTACTTGTCATCGTAGATGACATTCATCTCCCCTGTGGCACCATCCGCTTTAGAGCAAACGGTTCAACAGGTGGACACAACGGTCTCACCGATATCTCCAACCATCTCTCTGGTGGGGACTGGTCAAGGCTCCGCGTTGGAGTTGATGAACCTGGGCTGATTCCACAAGCGGACTATGTCCTTGGCAAATTTACACCAGAACAAAAGGCGTGTATCGAGCCAGCACTTTCACGGTCAGTTACTGCTGCAATGACATGGATCAATGCAGGTATAGACGAAGCCATGAATCTATTTAACGAAACTCAACAATCAGAAACTACGAGGTAATTATTATGAGTACTCCAAGAACAGGGTTATACGAGGGCATGTTCCTCTTCCCACAATCAGCAACGGCAAATCTTCAAGAAGCAATCGATCATTTGAAAGAAATTCTTGAAAAATGCGAAGCAACAATCATCAACTTTCGAAAGTGGGACGAACGTCGCCTCGCTTACGAAATCGATGGCAACAAACGCGGTGTATACTTTTTGGTGTACTTCAACTCCCCAACATCCGCTATCAGCGAAC
>JABJDN010000048.1 GCA_018665385.1 Phycisphaerae bacterium
ATTGATGAAATCCATCGGCTTCCTGCTGCGGTAGAAGAATATATCTACCCCGCGATGGAAGATTGCAAAATTGACTTCACTCTTGATTCTGGTATGCACGCCCGAGTTGTCACGTACGCTTTGCAACCTTTTACCCTTATTGGTGCAACAACACGAGCTGGACTTCTCACTGGAGCATTGCGCAGCAGATTCGGCATAGTACACAATATTCGTTTTTACGATTGCGATGAACTATCAGCCATTCTTCAACAAGCAAGTGCAAAGTTAGCGTTGCAAACTCCAAGCGAAGAAGCGTTCACTAGAATTGCATCTCGTAGTCGAGGCACGCCACGAATCGCATTACGATTACTTCGCAGGGTTAGGGATTATGCCCAAATTAAGCACAACGGCGATATCAATATCTCAGTTGTAAATGCTGCACTCGAATTAGAAGGTATAGATGAAGCTGGGCTAGACACTCTTGACCGTGCGTATTTAGCAACCCTCTCTGGAGTGTACGAAGGCGGTCCTGTTGGTGTTGAAGCGATAGCTGCAAGCCTGGGTGAAGATGCCGGCACTTTGCAAGACGTAGTTGAGCCGTATTTGCTTCAAGCAGGTATGCTGGCTCGAACAAGGCAAGGTAGAAAAATTACATCTTCCGGTCTAAAACACCTTAATTTAAAGTCCAAATAACGATTTATCGGAAGATTTTCGATAGAAATCAAAAAAACTCGTTATTTTTGGGATAATTACCCTTGGCAGGTACGTCAATTTCCTCAATGATACACTTGGTTGAGCGTGCAATGTAGCCCGCTCTAAATTGTTGCAAGGCCCACTATCATGTCTTAAGGCTTGCAAATTGAATTGGTAGTCCATTATTTTCTACCAAATTTTATAAAATGTTTATGGTTTTATGGAACCCTAGACACTGTGTAAAGCGTATGTAATGACAACGCATGAAGGAAAAAAACACATGACAAACAAGAAACACATTCACGGTTTCACAATCGTAGAGCTATTAGTCGTTATTTCGATTATCGCTCTTCTCGTTGGTATTTTGGTACCAGCTGTTCAGAAAGCACGTGACAGCGCAAAAGTTACACAATCAAAATCAAATATGCATCAAGTTATGATTGCATTGCAGACCTATGCTTCTGATCACAATGATCGAAACTTCACAACTGCACCAGATAACTTATCAAGTGGTAACCGCCAAGGAATGGACATCGAAGCAGCAGTCGACGCTCTCGCAATCGCTAACACATACCCAATGGGTATTAAACTAGGCGAATACGATGGTAACGGGTACATCTACTTCATCGGTACACCAGATTGGTGTGGCGGCGAAACAGGTGGTATTGCTCCGTACTGTTTCCAGTCAGGTCTTACAACTAGTTCCACTGGTAAAGATGGCTACGGCGTTTGGCGTCACCCTAATGCTTTGCAATGTGCTGAATACATGGAAGGCAAGCCACTTCACGATGCATATTTCTCGCCCAAAGATGTAGTTCCACTAAAAGCAATCGAAGATTGCAAAGATAACTCTGGTTCTTACTGCCCAACTACAGCAATGTCTGATGTTCACACTGGCGCAACAGGAATCGTGACCTCAAACCTTCTTGCTATTCCTTCAAGTTATTGCATATCCCCTGCGTTAATGTACAACCCAGTTGTATACCAATACAATATTCTGGCTGCGCAACGACCAACTGACCCAATGGCATCACCTCGTGGCTTCCAACCTCCAACAATTTCACAAGCTAAATACCCTGCAAACAAGACATGGCTTATGGAGCACAACTGGCTACAAAACCTGAGTGCTAACGAATGCAGTCGGCGTCTTGTAGGCTCATGGTTCCTTCAAGGCGATGGTTGCTACGATGGTTGCGAACCAAGTCACTACAACGCACACCCAGACTCAGAACCAGTTTGCGTATTCGTTGACGGTACTGTTAAAACATACATGCTGAACGATTTCATGATTGATTCAGGTATCGCAGAAGCAGATATGGAACCATCACAACGTACAGGTGGTCTTCAAATCACTAACCTAGGTAACTTCGGTTTCGACAGTGGTAGCCACGAAGGCTACTTTGCAGAAGCAAACGAAATTACAAACGTTCGATGGACTGGCCACACACACACCAAATTCGGTGCTCGTGGTCGCGATACGCTGTCCAAGTAAATTGGCTCAGTAACATCGGATAAATTTTCCTTCATAGGGCGGCTACGCAAACGCGTAGCCGCCTTTTTTTATTCAGAGTACACTGCACAAATGCAAGAATTAACACACGAGCGCCTCGTCGTTGTCGACTCCGTTTTAGACTTAGTTGGCAACACACCAATATTGAAATTGAATGCCCTCGATACAGGAAAATGTGACCTGTTTCTAAAATTAGAGTCTCAAAATCCGGGGCAATCTATAAAAGATCGAATAGCAATAACTATGATTGAGAGGGCTGAAAAAGATGGTCTTCTGAAAGAAGGCGTACGTATCATCGAAGCCACTGCGGGCAACACTGGTATTGCACTTGCTCTTATAGCTTCTTTAAAAGGGTATGACATAACCGTTGTCGTTCCGGACAAAATGAGCGAGGGGAAAATCGCACATCTACGTGCAATGGGAGCAGACGTGATAATGGCCAGAAGCGATGTCGCAAAAGGCGATCCTGAATATTATCAAGATGTTGCAGAAAGGCTCGCAACCGAAAACGGGTGGTTCTTTGTAAATCAATTTTCGAATGAAGCCAACGTTGAGGCGCACTACAACTCAACGGGTCCTGAAATTTGGCAACAGTTAGAAGGCAATGTTGATGCAGTCATTATTGGAGTTGGGTCTGGCGGTACAATCACAGGAATTGGTCGGTACTTAAAAGAGCAAAATCCCAATATAGAAATTATTCTTGCCGACCCAGAAGGTTCTGTACTTGAACCTCTTGTCAACGAAGGTAAAACTATTACTGCGGGCTCATGGCTTGTTGAAGGTATCGGCGAAGATTTTGTTCCTCCAATCACAGACCTAGGCGTTGTTTCAAAAGCGTACTACGTAAGCGATAAAGAAGCATTTACGGTTGCACGTGAGTTGCTTAAGAAAGAAGGCATTCTCGCGGGTTCATCCACTGGTACTTTGCTGGCGACCGCACTGAAATGGTGCAACGAGCAAACCGAACCGAAACGAGTTGTCACTTTTGCGTGTGACCATGGTTCTAAATACCTCAACAAAATGTTTAACGATTACTGGATGCTCGACCAAGGATTTATCGATCGTGAAAATCATGGAGATCTTCGGGATTTGGTTGCACGTCGCCATTCCACAAAAGAAGATTTCACCCTTATTGAGTCGTTGCCTGTTATTCAGGCAATCAAAAACATGCGCTTATATGACATAAGCCAAATGGCTGTACTCGATAGTAACGGCAAAGTCGTAGGCATTCTTGACGAGAGTGACATTCTGCTCGCTGTAGTGAAAGACGCAAACAACTTCACTAAACCTGTAAGCGAATTTATGACCACCGAACTTTCAACAATATCTGCAGACTCTCCAATCGATGCCCTCATGCCACTTTTTGCAGAGGACAAAGTAGCAATCGTATTCGATGGCGACACCTATCTTGGATTGATTACCAAAATTGATTTAATCACTCACTTAAGAAAGCAGTTAGCACGGTGAATAAAAAAAACCAACACTTCGATTCCAAAGTTATTCACGCAGGGCAATCGGTTGAGCCAGTTACTGGCGCGGTCATGCCGCCAATTTTCTTAACTTCAACCTATGTACAAGAATCACCTGGTGTACATAAAGGCTTTGAATACACAAGAAGCCACAACCCGACAAGATACGCCTTAGAACGGTGTATAGCTCGCCTAGAGGGGTCTGAACTTACCGAGGAGCAAGATGCTTCCTACGGCGGTTTTGCGTTCTCCAGCGGCATGGCAGCAATCTCTACGACGCTCGACCTTCTCAACGCAGGTGACCACATCATTGCAATGGATGATTTGTATGGCGGCACGAATCGACTATTCACCAAAGTAAAAGAGCGTTCTGCAGGATTGCAATTTTCATTTGTTGACCTAACAAATTTAAGCCTTCTTGAAAATGCGATTACCGATAAAACAAAATTGATCTGGATTGAAACGCCGACAAACCCAATGCTAAAACTTGTTGACCTTGAAGGCGTGGTCAACATCGCAAAGGATCGCGGAATACTCCTTGCTTGTGATAATACATTCGCAACACCCGCTCTCCAGCACCCTCTTGATATGGGATTTGACATTGTTATGCACAGCGCAACTAAGTACCTTGCTGGGCACAGCGACGTTGTTGCTGGGATTCTTGTAACTGGAAATCCTGAACTTGCAGAGCGTATCCGCTTTGTTCACAATTCAGCAGGCCCAATCCTAAGCCCGTTCGATTCGTATTTGGTGCTACGTGGCATCAAAACGTTGTCACTCCGTATGCGAAGGCATTGCGAGAGCGCCAAGCGAATCGCTACATGGCTCAATACACAAGAGAGCGTAGAACTAGTTATCTACCCTGGCCTATCCTCCCATCCCCAATTTGAAATTGCAGAGAAGCAAATGCAAATCGATGGAGAACTCGCAGGCGGTGGGATGATCACTTGCATCATTGCTGGTGGAATTGAAAAATCAAAATCATTCCTTGAAAAACTCGAAATATTCTCTCTTGCTGAATCACTTGGAGGCGTTGAATCGCTTGTCGAACACCCTGCAATTATGACACATGCATCCGTTTCTCCTGAAAATCGTGCTGAACTTGGAATTGAAGACGGCCTAGTTCGCTTGAGCATCGGGATAGAAGATTGCGGGGACCTTATTGCAGACCTTGAACAGGCGCTCGCGTAACTTCGTATGAATACTATCGAACTTCATTTCCATTTTGATATTCATGAACCAAGTTCGCTGGCTAGCGTCATCCAATCTGCAAATGAGGGCAGTGGCAAAGGCGATGAGCGTTGGAGAGCACTGTGGCAAGAGCCGATGCAAAGCGAACATATCAGCGAAATTTCATCGTTGGTCTCTTCGCTACAGCCATACAAAAACATATTAGTACTTGGTATTGGGGGGTCAGCTCTGGGTACAAAAGCACTCTATCACTCCTTGCGTGATGACGATTCAACTAATTTACTTGTCCTAGACAACATTGACCCCCACACATTCAATTCCACCGTACCGCACCTCTCTAACGATTCCCAAACTGTTGTTGTTGTTATCTCCAAATCTGGAGGAACAGCGGAAATTGGAGCACTGTTAATGGCAACACAGAAAGCATTACCAGATGCTTCGTACGTTGCAGTCACAGGTGAATCTGGCGAATTACAAAAATTTGCAAACGTAAATAATTGGCCTACCCTTCCGGTACCTGACGGAGTTGGTGGCAGGTTTAGCGTCCTTTCACCTGTAGGCTTGTTTCCACTCGCACTTTGCGGCATCGCAATTCAACCCCTACTTGAAGGTGCAAGAGAGATGGATGAACTTTGCCAAACAACAGAGAACAATCCAGCAGGCAATCTTGCAAATGCTCTCATTTCAGCAATGCACGAAGGTCACAATATCCAAGTCATGATGCCGTACTGCGATCGACTTGTAAAACTTGCTGAATGGTATGTCCAACTCTGGGCTGAATCGCTTGGGAAAATCACTTCTTCAGGAACGAGAGTCGGTCCATCGCCAATGACTGCTCTTGGAGCAACTGACCAACACAGCATGCTGCAATTATGGCGAGAAGGCCCAGCCGATAAAGTTATTGGTTTTATTGAACTCCAAGAGACCGTGGACGTCCAACTTGGCGAAAAGCCTCTGACAGATTCGCTCTCTTGGCTTTGCGGAACCTCAATGGCATCTCTGCTCAGCGCCCAACTACATGCCACAGAACAAGCCGTCCGCGAGGCAGGTCAAAAAACTTGGTCCTTACATATGCAGAGCCTAAATGGGCATTCACTGGGGCAATTTATAGCACTTTGGCAAATTACCGTCGCAATCGCAGGCCGGCTAATAGATGTAAACCCTTATGACCAACCTGGCGTAGAACTTGGCAAGTTGCTCACAAAAAAAGCATATACAAATAAAAAACCATGACCAACAGGTCCCCGCATATGCGAAGCACTGTTTTTGAATATGTTAAAAACGGGCGATACGTGGCGGTGGAATTTCTTTTAAATCGTTTCGCTCAAACGAAGATGCGCCTTCGTTTTCTTTTTTAATTGCGTCGTACACTTCTTTACGATGGACAGGTATTGAAGAAGGCGCTTTTATACCCACCCGTACCTTATCGCCTCTAATGTCAACGATTGTCAGTTCGATGTCGTCACCAATCATTATAGTTTCGTCTTTATGGCGTGATAGCACTAGCATAGTAGAATCCTTCCTCAAGGTTGTTGCTAAAGTTGCAACTCTGCCGCCCTTCCCTGGGCAACATCATGTCAAAAATCAATTAAGCAGTCAGTCGTTCCTGGGCTGTGAGCCTCACAATTTCATGCCGAGTAGTCCATCGTTTATCCGCAAGCACAAGTTGCATTGCTTGATGGTTCGCTAAATTTACAATAATAGGTCCTTGTAAATTTACAGTTAACGTTTGGTCGTATTTGTTCACAATGACAAATGTTTGTGCGGTTTCAAGAGTTGCCAGCTGCAAGTCATCCATCTGCTCTTTACGAACAGTCGCTTGGTAATCGGGAACCCATGTTGATGGATCCGTTACCACAAATGCTAATTCTGATGCTTCAGTTGATTGCAACCAGAAGAACAGACCATCATTATCTGGTTGAAGTAACGCATATTGCGTATAACTAGAGAACCCGAGTAACCCAGAGGGAAACTCCAAAATTCTACTATCATCAACCTCGACTGTACCGAATCGAGTCGTTTGTACATTCATTCTCTATGCAATCCTTGCTGGTTCTGTGAATCCTTCAGTGCCCCACTCCGTTAGTGGGTGACATCCTGTCCGAGATCTGTTCGGCTTGAACCACAAGACCGAATCAACCACATATCATTGTGGTCGTCTTGCCATCGGCAGTATTGAGCATGTTTCGATAATCTATGTTGGAAGTAAGCGATAAGTCCGGTAATAACTAGCGGTTCATCAACATATAGATTGTAGTTCCAAGTGCAACTACACAAATCGTAAGTACTACTGCAAGAATTCGGATAGTTCTCCCATCCTGCTTATTCTTACGCTGCAAGGCATGGAATGGTGGTGAACCTGTATTTTCTTCTGCATTCTTATTTTCAGACTCTTCGCGGGGTGGCAAGGTCAACGGCGTTGATTGTGTATCCAAAATAGATGAATCTGAGAGAAAAGAGGACATCCCCTCTACTTTTCCTTCGGAGGGTACAGTAAGGTCAACACCGAAATTGTTTCTATCTCTGTACGTGAGAAATGGTGTCTTGCATGCTCCACAACTTCTATCTTGTGCTGCGACATGTTCCCCACAACTGTGGCAGCGACCGAGGATATGCGCGATACCAGGCACTCTGCGAGCGACTTTCCAAAGTTGTCTTGTCGTTGGACCGCGCAAGATTGTGTGCAATTCGACTTCGCCCCTTCGAGCAAGCTCTGCAAGATGGTCGTACGTCATTCCTGGTAAGAATGGCGATTTAGGGTCTCTGATAGACCAAGGGCCAATTGAGCCCTCTGCGTACAACAAGCCATCTGTATCAAGCGAATTATCGCATGATTTACATACTGAAGTTTCTTGTTGAGTCTCCCCACAAACTGGGCAGACGAGTATCCTTTGTTTAGCCATGATATTACATTCCATTGTACCGTCCAAATCCGTTTGCTTGTGCCTAGTCCTCTTTGGGCTAGCCGCTTGCCAAAAAAAGATTTATTCCCCAGCGCATTCGCCAAATCGCGTAACTATCCATACATCCCCAATAGTCGCGAGCATAGACACCTCTGCCATTAGACAGAACGATATGTGGGCTGAACTTATAGAACTTGGGGGCAACGAAATAATCGAAGATATAATTTTAGAACATGCGCTCAAGGTGGAACTTCGTAAAAAGGGCATAACAATCGAAGTAGCAGATACTCAGTACGAAGAAAATTTACTTGTGTCGTTAACCGAAATCGATGCAGCTACAGTCGAAACAATATTATTTACTAAAGGGATCGGTCCAATCCGAAAATCCAAACTCGCTTGGCGAAATGCCGCCCTACGAAAACTAGTTGGTCCTATAGACATGAGCGATAAAGAAATACAACGCATGTATACCGTTGTACATGGCCCAAAATACTCTATACAACTTCTTGTGGTGACTACGCTCCAAGAAGCAACCAATGCAAAGGAACGAATTCAAAACGGCGAGTTCTTTGCAACTGTAGCACTCGAACTATCAATCGATCCAAGTGCAATACATGGTGGTATTGTCGATCCAATTTCACTTGCAGATCCAGCTTGGCCAGCCCCAATCCGCGAAACACTCTCAAGGCTTCAACCAAATGAAGTTTCAGTACCTATATTCACAGGAAATCGTTGGGTTATTGTTACCACCGACGGAACGATTTTTCAACCAAGCGTATCGTATTCTGAAGCAAAAGTTGAAATGCGTCGACTAGCGCTTCTTTCACAAGAGCGTTTCAAAATGGCACAGATAGCAAACTCGTTGTTAGAGAACGCTGAAGTTAAAATTTTTGACAAGCAGTTGCAACGACTACGTCCGAATCGTCAAACCCCGTAACAATGCAATCGGAATAAGAACTATTGAGGGCAGAAAAACGCTCACCATGGCTGGAATGCCAGCAATTGGCATTAACATCACCACCATGCCTCCAAACAAAATAGTTAACCCTATAGCACCGCTTTTTATTGCTTGACGTGAAATTACAACGTCATCTTTTGTTACAAAAAATGGAATTGCAATAATCATCGTCAATAAATTCAATGCAATAGATGCGAATCGGGAATACCAGTGACGAAGTAACATAGTTTCATCTCCAAAGGCGCCTTTTGCATCAATCATTTTGTTGAGTTGTGTCATGCCCAACATGCCAATGTATTGACTGTATCTTCTAAGCATGAGAATGCTTGGTGAAAGATCCGTTTCATAAAAATCAATGGGCTGTGGGGTGAACGTAGTCGCTTGGCCCGAATCAACATCAAATGCAATTTCAACAGTTACACCATTTGTCAGAATCCAACCAGCATTTGATTCTTCATCCCAATTTGCACTATCTGCTTTTATTTGCCTTACCATTCTTCCAATGGGATCTCGCTCTAAAAAAGATGGCTCTGTAATAACACCTGTACTTGGGTCTACGGAGGGTGCTAGCAAGAGAGAGCCTTTGCTATCTTTTGTAAATGGGACTGAAAACGAAGAAACTGATTTAGAACCAGATTCTTCATGGTCTCTCAATAACAATGGAGCGACTTTGGGAAGCATGAATTCTTGATTGAATAATGCTAACACGCTGATACCCGCCATAACATATACGAATGGAATTGCAATGCGTTGAAGCGAAATACCTGCTGCCATAATTGCAACGAATTCCCTCGAGCGTAACATGTTAGCGGCAGTAAAGCACATTGCTCCAATAGCGATCACGCCATGTAAATACGCAAAAACTTGGAATAACCTAGGACCCTCATATCCAACTGCGACTTGAATAACTGTAAATATTTTTACGAAAATGCCTGAATCAGCAGACAATGCCGAAGCTGTTTTCCCAAATTCATCTAAGTTGACAACGATGTCGATCACTGCCCCAAGCAAAAAGAACAACGTGAAAAGTACAATGAAATTCACTATCATTTTTCTCATGATGTACCAAGTCAGTCGCCTCATATCAAGCTACCCTCAACCGTAGCCAGTTCCAGACAACCATTACTGATAAACCAAACACACCTATCCACATGACAAAGAATCCAGTACCAACGCTTGAGTCTCGAACCATTTGCCCCCCTGTGAAGACGAGCAATAACGCAATAATCGATGGTATAAAAACCTTAGCGTACACTGCTAGTGGCATTTTGTCTGTGAAACGAAGTGCAAGAACGCTGCCAAGCAAAATCGCGAGTAAGGGAAGCAAACTAACACCCCATCGTTGTCCGATTCTTCCTGATACGTGGTTTCCTAGAGCTGCAATATGCAAATCAACGTTTGCAACTGCACTTCTTATACCAGCATGTTTTGGTGCAAGTTGTCTTCCAACCTCAAGTAATTCCGCCGTCGTTGCATGTTGCAATGAATCTAAGTATGGCACATCTGTCACTTGTAATGAGGGAATGACAATTTCACCCCGTTGATTCTCTCCAACTTGACCGCGACCTACAAAGACATCTTTCATTACTAATGTAACTGATTGGAATACACCTGCTTCGTATTCAAATTGTAAAGAGGCGCGTTCTGGGTTGAGGATACTTCGTTTTTCCTGTTCTGTAATTGCAACAACCGTAATAGGAGAAATGAAATTCCTAGATTCCATACCTTTTGAATCGATTAAGAACGTACGCCCACCTTGATTTGAAACACATTCCAACAAACCATCAGATTCGTTGATTGATTGTTCCAATGCAAACTCATACGTATATATAGAAATTTGAGTTCTCAGTGACATAACCGCTCTGCTCACATAACTGTATTCTTCCGGATGTTGTTCTAGTCGTTTCAAGTCTCCGAAGGAAAGGGCTGTAAGGCGCTGGTTCGTGAGTGCAGGCAAATTGATTTCATGTGTCAACCGTCCTTCAGGAGCACCCTTTAACATCCCTGCACCATCTTCACCGCGAGTCCATTGCGTCGTGTTCCGCATTTCAACTGACAGCGAAGAAACGTCATCAACTCTGCCGATATCAATTACAGCAGCTGATGCAGTAAAGTACATAGACGCTCTGCCATCACCATCTATTTTGGCAACAGCAACTTGATCTAATGCCATTCTTTCATCTTGGTCGTCCGTACCCGGAAAAATGTCTTTTGCCCAAATGACTAAGTCGCCCTGCTCAAAAGGTAAATCTTGTTCGATAGAACTCTGCAATAATTTTGGCAAATCAGCAGTAATTGCCCGTGCCATTTTTCCAATAAAAACAGGGATGATTGATTGCGTCAAAATGGCAACGACGATTGTAAGAACGATGCCAAAAAAAGCCATGGGCGCTAGCAACCGGAGGTAGGACTGGCCACTTACTGACATAGCAACAAACTCGTTGTCCTGAGCCATTCTGTGCAATACTATAGTTGCAGCGAATGCACCAGCAAATGGCAATGCGAATTGAAGCATCGGAATCATTGCAAGGAAAAGGTACCGCAAAGTGTCCCAGCCACTTATTATATTTTC
Organism: Phycisphaerae bacterium; assembly: GCA_018665385.1. Taxonomy (GTDB): domain Bacteria; phylum Planctomycetota; class Phycisphaerae; order Phycisphaerales; family SM1A02. Next base: position 11,276 of record JABJDN010000048.1, read on the forward strand.
ACTCGATAATGGTTTTATTGCAGCACCAAAGGCAACAATAATTACGAGGATAGAAGCGGTGATGGCAAATTGCCGCAGCACGTCAAACAGCATGTATCGGTAGAAGCGCCACGGCATAAGTCGGCATTATGGTCGTACTAGCGAACATTGCAATTGGTTTCAGGCATGAACCACCTATTTTCCTCAAAATCGCTGCGTACCCCCCTTTAGAAAGCAGAAATCGCTTTTTTGCCAGTTGTTTATCGGACTATTTTCATGGAAAGATAGGTAATCCATACTCCTTGTCATATTTTCATCTCGTAATAAATGAAAATGTATACATCCAGAGAGGATTGGTGCTCACAGAGGTTCGATTTTACTTTCACGATGCATCCATTCACATTACAACCTATCCCCCGCAGAGGCCTAGCGCTTCTAGAGGCTGTTATTGCGGTGGGTATTTTAACTGTGTCTGTCGCTGCAATAACTTCTGCCATTGTCAGCGGACAACAACAAAGTTTACAATCGAGATCTACGATCGTTGCAAGCATTGCAGCAGAATCGATGCTCGCTTCCATTTCGCAAGAACCATGGGAAACAATCGACTCATGGCACGGATACTCTGAAGGCGTTGGTGAAATTGTAGATGCAACTGGAATGTCTATTGGCGGTGATTGGAACGCGATAGGTCGAAAAGTTGCAGTTATAGAAACAGATTTATTTGTGGACACCTTACAAGTGTTCATTACAGGGCGAACAGTATCCGTCACCGTGTTTGGTAAAGATGGCCGAGAGCTCGCTTCCGTTGACCGATTTATACCGGAGCCTAAATCATGAATCGTAGAGGATTATCATTGATTGAAATGATTATTGCGATTGGTATCACCGCTGTAATAGGTGCGGCCATAGCATCTATGATGGCGGCTGCAACAAACAGCCTGACATCAAAAGACGATGGGCGACAATCAGCAATACGACTTGCGACTACGCAAGTTCGCCTTGGGGCTTACATTGCGCCCTCACGATGCATTGTTGATAAAAGCAATACGCACGTTACTTTGTGGCTTGAAGATAGCAATGAGAGTAAAACCATTCATGCTACTGAACTCCGCTGGATAGAGTTTGATAACGATAACGCATTCATCGTTGTTAAGTTTATTGACTTCCCAGAAGAGTGGAGTCAGGCAATGATTGACGATTACAACATTGAATGCATTTCGAATACAGATTATGAAACGCTTCTTAGTTCCTTTGAAGCCATTGACCTAGTTGAAACTATACCTCTTGTTGATGCGATTAATGCATGCAAGTTTTGGATCAATGCGACTGACCCTTTTGGCGCTACACGCATAAGTGTACGTTTTTCGCTTGAATCTACATTTGGCACAACAAGTGACGGTGTAATTGACGAGACAATTCTATTGCATCAACCACCTGCGGAGCAACAATGAATAACGAGCACACACAGAGCAATACCGTAGACCGCAGGGGAATTGCATTGATGCTTGTCATGATTGCTGTTCTTGTTGTAGGTGGCATGTCTGTTGCGTACTTTGGATCAAGAGACAACTCCATTGCCATAAGTAAAAATGTTTCGTCTGCATCCAGAGCCCGTATTGCTGCAGAATCTGGTTTAGATTTAGCCGTTGCAATATTAGAAACCAATGCTAATTGGCGAAACAACCATGTCAACGGTATTATCTTGAGCGATTACCAACTCGCAGGTAGCAACATAACAATTACCGTCCTTGATAACGAGACGAGCCTCCCACCCACCGCATCAACACTAGAAGTGGACATCAAGATTGCTTCGACTGTAGATGGGAAAACTCAAATCACGCAAGCAACTGCCACCATCATTCCAAATGAGGATGAGTTTGACGTTGACTACAGTGAGTATGCAGTATTTGCTCAGAATCATATTTCTATTTCTGACGCAGCTTCGATTCAAAATTGGTCAGCATCACCTTCGTATTCAAACACTCCCTTGCAAGTTGGAACTTTATCAACGCAACCTATGGCGGTTCAGTTTAACACGATCAGTTCAACTTCAAATGTTGAGTTACACGCATACGAATATGCATCTTCCATGCTTTCCACTACAGCGGTATTGCGGGAACAATTTAAAGATGAACTCCCCTTCTACGATCCACCTGCACCACCTTCTTCAGGACAAAAACTCTCATTAGATAAAAAAGATGCAGGAAACGATGACGATGATACATTTGGTTCACGACACAACCGAACATCTAATTTTAATAAATATTCATCAAGTCGTTTTAACTTAGCAACCGTCATTGACGCTGGCACATATTCTGTTGAAGCACTTTCATTGCAGCATTCCAATACCATCATCATCCAAGGTGAGGTAATTCTACATGTTGAAGACAATCTTTCCTTGCAAAACGCCGCGATTATTCTAAGTGAAGAAGCCTCACTCACTCTGCATGTAGGCGGGCAAATCAATATTACTTCGAGTTACATTGGAAATGAAAACCAATCAATAAACTCTTGGATGGATCCAAGCCGCGTAACTATCTATGGCCATGGTTCAAACACCTGGAAAATTACAGGCACATCAATCCTGAAGGCAGAACTATACGCCCCAGACTGCGAAATACAACTTCGTGGTGCTTCAACTATATGTGGCAGAATCGCCGGAGAGGAAGTGCAAGTAAATGGTACTGCGAGAGTGCTCTACGATCAATCACTCGATCATGGTGGTTTTGCAGAAGCTGAGGGCATGCTGTATACCGAGCACGGAGAAGTACGAGATGAACTCCGTCAGATTACGCAGTTAAACCCTGCATTGCTTCAAAACATCGCTGATGCTCTTTACGCCTACGATGAAGGCCACGCCGTAGATAGCTCTGCCTATGCATTCGGTAATCAATCATTCGATACCGACTGGCAAGATCGACCAACTGAACGACCGCACGCTGTGTACTACGAAATTCTATCGCATGGCACAGATACTCAAAAATGGGAACAACATGCACGCGCCGCCCGAACTGCACAAACTGGTGGCTCCAATACAAAATCTTCTCCATCCAACGATACTCAAAATGAGCACTACAATTACATGTTTGATTGGAATGACCTTGATTGGGAAGATATGGATGGCTCACTGTATAACGATTATTCAATGGTGGTAGATCAATGAATGCTATTACACATCGCCGTGGTTTTACTTTTCTAGAACTGCTAATGTCTCTCGGGATTATGGCAATGCTTGCGGCCTTAGCAGCTCCCATGTTTGGTAGTAATGAAGCACTTCAACTTGACATTACAAAACGATTACTAGTAAGTGATTTGGAATATGCACAAGTACTTGCCATTGCGAATCCAGAAACCGAAGTTGCATTGATTGTCGATGAAGATGGAAGTGGTTGGAGTATCGCTACTCTTAACTCCCCTTCTGTACCCTTAACAAATACAAGTACAGGCGAGCCTCTAGTTACAATATTAGGTTCAAATGCTGCTGCATCAGCCACAAATGTACAACTTACATGCAACACCGAAAACAACGCAGTAGCATTCGACCAAAATGGTGGTCTTATTGATTTCGCCCAAAGTGCACAACTTTATCTGCAATGTGGTGAAACTGTTTTGGTTATAGAAATTAGCCCAACGACAGGCTCAATACGATAATTATTTAATTCCGTACTCTTTTAATTTTCGGTATAGAGTTCGTTCTCCAATGCCAAGAAGATTTGCAGTCTGCTCTCTATTCCCGCCTGTCATAGCGAGTGTTTGACGGATCGCTTCTTTTTCTAACTTATCTAATCCGATGCCCGCTAGGCTGCCAACTTCGTATGAGTCGTCCGTTTCTGAACTACGAATTTCATCTGGAATCTGTGCCAATGTAATGCTAGTACCACTGCTCATGACAGCAATCCTCTGCACAACATTGAATAACTCACGCACGTTGCCGGGCCAGTCGTATGCAACAAGACGTAACATTGCCGGCTCTGAAATTGTTGGTCGCTTGCAATCCATATCCGCTGCAAATTTACCAAGCGCGTGATTAACTAATAACGGTATATCTTCTCGACGCATACGTAGCGGAGGTACATGTATTTCTGCACCATTAATTCTAAAATACAAATCTTCGCGGAATTCGCTATTTGTAACTCGTTCTTTTAGCTCGGCATTCGTTGCAGACACAAAACGGATATCTGTTTTTCGATCGCTGTTTTGTCCTAATCGAACTACGTCTCCTGTTTCGAGAACACGGAGTAATTTAGCCTGCATTGTGATTGGCATATCACCAATCTCATCTAGAAATAAAGTACCCTTATTCGCAAATTCAAATACACCTTCTCGGTCACGGTCAGCACCTGTGAAAGCACCGCGAACGTGACCAAACAATTGATCCTCTAGCAAAGACTCGCTTTGGCCAGCGCAATTGAATGCTACATACTTGTTCCCAGCACGCTTTGATTGGTTATGAATCGCGGCTGCAACAAGTTCTTTGCCTGTTCCAGATTCGCCCGTAATGAGGACGGGTAAATTACTAGGAGCAACTTGCCTGATTAACTCAATAACTTTTCGGATAGCGGGAGAGTCGCCAATAATCCCCTCAAACCCAAATGCAGAATCAACTTGATCTTGCAGGCTTTCGTTCTGTTGCCGAAGCATCACTGTTTCAGCAGCTCTATTTACAAGATTCCTAAACACGTCAAGGTCAAGTGGCTTTTCAATGAAATCGTACGCACCGCCTTGAAGTGATTTTTTTGCTGTTGGAATATCGCCATGCGCAGTTACCACAATAGTTGCAGCTTCTTCTTGATGCTCTTTTGCGTATTCCAACACTTGCAATCCAGAATGTTCTTCTTCCATAACCATGTCAGTCACGATTACGTCAAACGAGCCCATTGTTAGCTCTTCTCGGGCATTTTCGAAACCATCTACTATTGTGCATACATGACCAAGTCGCCTAAGCGATTCAGCCATTACTTCAGCGTGATCTGGTTCATCATCGACAATTAAGATTTGAGCATGCAAGTCATTCATGATACGACGAATTGTACCTTGAAAATGAAAAGTGCCCTATGGTTCAAGCCAACAAATGAATCTCGGCGATAGAATCTATAGATGACGCCTCTGCAAATGCCCGATTTATCGATTGAAACCCTACAAGGAAAACGTTTCCATTTTGTAGGCATAGGTGGATGCGGAATGAGTGGGCTCGCGAGACTAATGGCGAAACATGGAGCCCAAATCCAAGGCACAGATAACGTCGAGTCTCTAGTCACAAAGGGTCTCTCTCAAGAAAGCATTTCCGTTTCTTATTGCCAAGATGGCAGCACTATCACTGGTGATATCGAGGCAATAGTCCATTCGGCAGCTATACCGCCCGAACATATTGAAATCAGTAAAGGCGATGAATTGGGGATTCCTGTTATCACCTATGCACAAATGCTCGGGTTCGTCCAATCTAATTCGACTGGGGTTTGTATTGCAGGTACACATGGCAAATCAACAACTGTTTCTATGCTATGTGCGATTCTCCTAGAATCTGGATTTGACCCCAGTTTTATTGTTGGCGCTCATTGCAATCAAATTGGTGGTTCAAGTCGTGTAGGGGCAAAGACAATCATGAATGGCACTTTAGAGGGTAATGCAGGAATTCTCATTAGTGAGTCTTGTGAATTTAACCGTTCGTTCCATGACCATTTTCCGAAGTTAGGACTTATTAACAATATAGAAGAAGACCATCTTGACTATTACCACTCCCTCGATGCAATCATCGAATCATTTCGCGGGTTTGCAAAACGTATTCCTCACGAGAAAGATGGCGGGTATTTGCTCATTGCACACGACGAAGCGCATAGGCATACGGTAACTCCCGGTCTTGAATGCAAAGTAGAAACATTCGGATTTCACCCAGAAGCGGACTACCAAATTATCTTTGACCCAAGCGTGCAGCGTGTTGGAATTCTTAGAGATGGCATGTGGACAATTCAGTGGACAAATTCTATGCCAGGGTCTCACAACGCACTGAATGCAGCTGCCGCTGCTATTCTTGCTTCAAAGTTAGGTCTCGATTGGGAACTCATGCTTGAATCGCTTGAACAATTCACAGGCTTAGATAGACGCTTACAAAACCTTGGCACATTCCCATGCAAGGATGGTGGAGCAGCCACAGTATTCGACGATTATGGTCACCACCCAACAGAAATAGAGATGACCCTAAAAGCACTACGCTCATCCGAACTTCCGAAGCGGTTAATTTGTGTTTTCCAACCGCATCAACATAGCAGGACTCGATTCTTGTTAGATCAGTTTGCCCAAAGTTTTTCATCTGCAGACGAAATCATCGTTCCCCATATTTATTTTGTTCGGGACTCGGAAGCAGAGCAGCAACGAGTCAGCGCTCAAGACTTAGTGGATAAACTTGATGCGCAAGGGCTCGACGCTAAACATATAAATAACTTTGATGACATTGTCCTGCACCTTCAAGAGAATGCTCTCGATGGAGACTTAATTGTAATCATGGGCGCTGGACCTGTTACTTCAATTGCACATGCTCTTGTTGATAACGCAAAGATGCCTTCAAGCAAATGAGCGATCCCACGCAATTTGAATTCCTCAAAAATATTGATTGCGACATCCAATTCAATGCACCTATCGGGAATATGACCTACTTTGAGATTGGAGGACATGCAGATACGCTTGCCACTCCAAAATCTGTTGCGGGGCTACAGGAACTCCTGAGACTTTGCCATAAGCATGATTTACCCATTCATATTCTTGGTAAAGGCGCGAACCTTCTTGTAGATGACACTGGTGTTGATGGGGTTGTCATTTCACTCTTGCACGATTGTTTCAAAACTACAGCATTCGATGAACAGTCAGGCAACCATAACTTGCATTGCATGGCTGGCGCAGATTTAAGCAAAACGATCATGCAAACTGCACGCGATGGCATGCACGGCCTAGAAAGCCTTGCTGGAATACCTGCAACTATCGGTGGTGGTATTCGAATGAATGCAGGTGGCAAATATGGTTCCATAAGCGACAACCTAACCTCTGTACATTGCCTTTCGTCGAAAGGCGAACTCGTCGTATACAACATTGATGAACTTGAATTTTCTTATAGGCACAGCAATATTATTGAACCCTTGATTCTATCGGGCACATTTGCTCTTACCTCTGAGGATCCTGAAGTTGTTCGCGAGAGAGTCAAAGATATTTTTGCGTGGAAAAAATCAATGCAACCCTTGGCGGACACTTCCGCTGGTTGCGCCTTTAAGAACCCTGTGGATGAAAATGGCCAACGAATTTCAGCAGGCAAGTTGATAGACCAATCTGGTTTAAAAGGAACCAGTAAGGGAGGCGCTTCAGTGAGTCAACAACATGCAAATTTTATTACAACATCAAAAGGTGCCACTGCTCAAGATGTCATTTCTGTCATGAATACGATTGAAAAAAAAGTCTTCGATTACACAGGCATAACACTGCAGCGTGAAGTCGTTGTATGGTCGCGGTGCGAAGTGAGCACTACATGAGTGGTGCCTCTATCACTGTTCTCATGGGTGGACCAGATGCTGAGCGGGATATTTCTATTCATTCTGGCCAAGCAATCGCGCATGCGTTGCGTGAGAGTGGTTCATTTCTTGTTGAAGAACTAGTTATAGACACACCTACTATCCAAGATATCCAGAATATCCGCTGCGATGCCATCTTTCCTGCACTGCATGGCCCATTCGGCGAAGGAGGACCTTTACAAGAACTTCTTGAGCAATGTGGCAAATCATTTGTGGGTTCGGCAAGCAAACCTGCACGACATGCGATGGAGAAAGTAGCGACAAAACAAACGGCAGAAGAATTGAGCATCCTCACCCCGAAATGGTGCCTTGTCACTAAAGAAACCAAATGCACAATTACTCCGCCACTTGTTTTGAAACCCAATGACGATGGGTCTAGCGTAGATGTTGCCATTTGTCGTACCGATTCCGAATTACAACAGAAATGCACTGAACTACTTTGTGGGCGAAAGCAGCTTCTTGCTGAACAATATATTCAGGGTCGGGAACTTACTGTTGGCATCGTAAACGGAAAAGTGTTGCCAATCATTGAGATTATTCCACCTGCGAACGCGCAATCGTACGACTATGAAGCAAAGTATCAAAGTGATGAAACAGAGTATGTGGTTTCACCTGATCTTCCAAACAACAACTGCTGTGAAGTCGCATTGCAGTTATACAATGCAATGGATATTCGAGACCTTGCTCGGGTTGATTTTCTTCTAGACCAACATGGCGCCTGCTGGTTGCTAGAGATTAATACGATGCCTGGATTCACGAACCACTCGCTTTTACCGATGGCTGCTGAGCATGCGGGCTTACCCATGGAAGATTTATGCACCCAACTTGTTTTAGCCGCTTTAGCACGACAAGTAAAGTAGAGTTGACTGCATAGTCGATGGTGTACTACGCTATGGCACGAAAGAAGAAAAAGAAGGTTTCATTCGCATTTTTTACCCTCATTGGGGCAATTGGGCATATTTTTAAATCCCCTGTAGTTTTGTCTTGGGTACTAGCAATTGTGGGCTTAATAACCCTCACAGCTATGAGCGTTCCGAAACTACGTGCAACGCAGCACCCTGCATCTGATTTTACAGTTTCATTTAGTGCGCCGCCTATTTGGCTCAACGGGGTGTTACTGCAAGAACTTCAAGATGTAGCCAAACTCCAACTATCGAAGACTGAAGTAAGCCGAGAAAGCCTCATTCGTACAGCAGATGCTCTCGCTTCGACTGGCTGGTTTCTAGATGTCAGCCAGGTTCGCTGGGTTGACGAGAACGAAGCGGTCATTGACGCTACATTTCTACTTCCATACGCTAGAGTGCAAGATGGGCTCGGCTCTGTGTATGTTGATGATAGAGGTAGGCGGTTACCCGACAGAAATGGCGAAATAGTAAATCCAAAATACCATTTCATTTCAATCACGTCGCCCGAATTCGATAGGCCTCAACGCCCCGGTTTACAATGGAACGGCGCTGATGTTGCTGCAGGGCTTGAAGTACTTAAACTTTTGTACAACAAACCATGGGCGACGCAAGTACACGAAATTAGCCTGCTAAAGTGGAATACTTCGAAGACCATACGTTTAGTTTCAGACTCAGCGAGCACTTTCATTTGGGGTTCAGCGCCTGGCAATGAGAGGCCTCTTGAGTCACTAGCAACCAAAAAATTAGAGTGGCTTAACTCTATGTTCGAGAGCTCAGGGCGCATTGATTTGGGGTCTACAGCAGAATTTGATTTAACAAATCCAACTAGAGTCTATAGAAACTAACAACTCGCCTTCCTTTTCGTTTATCTTGGGGCCATGCAACACTTGTCGATACCAGCAATTGTATTTGTTTCAGATCTACTTTTTAAGTTGCTGATGATTGCTGTACTTCTGTTAAGCAAAAAGAAATCCGACTCTGCAAAAATTGCATGGATGATCTTGATAATTGCATTACCATTTGTTGGAACTGCCGTTTATTTACTCATAGGCACTCGGCGTCTTGGAAGCCGAAGAAGAAAACGTAATAGAGCCATCATGCAAGAAATACCTCAGAATATTTCTTGCCATATCCAAAACCCTAAACTGCACGCTCACACACAAGTTCAGAAATACAAATCCGTTGCACATATTGCTCAAGCAATCGGCGGCTCTGAGGTGTTACCTGGAAACAGCGCAAAATTAATTCAAGAGTCCGATGTTTTTATCGAAAATCTTGTGAACGATATTGCAAATGCAGAAAAACACTGCCATATCCTTTCCTACATCATGCTCAACGATCAAGCTGGAGATGATGTTTCTGCAGCGCTTATTACAGCTGCTGAACGTGGGGTAACATGTCGACTACTTCTTGACTCACTTGGCTCGAAAGAATTTTTACAATCTAGTACATGCGATGAGTTACGCAATGCAGGCGTGCATGTAACGGCAGCCTTACCCGCAAATTTGTTACGTGCATTTTTTGCTCGTGTCGACTTACGTAACCACCGAAAAATTTCTGTCATAGACAATACTATTGGGTACATGGGTTCTAATAATATTGCAGAAAAAGCCTTCGCAATAAAACCGAAATTCGCTCCATGGGTTGACGCCTCTGTAAGATTGACAGGGCCAATCGTTAGAGAACTCCAGGCGATTTTTGTACAAGATTGGTGTTTAGATACAAACGACGATTTAGATGCAATACTGAAGGAATCAATCGAAATTGATGAAAAAGGATTACCTGCGCAACTAATGCCAACAGGACCCAATAGCAACAATCTTGCACTTAGCCAATTGTTGCAAACGACATTCTTTAGTGCTCAGAAAAAACTGGTCATTACCACGCCATATTTTTCGCCGGACGATGTAACTGAATTAGCGCTTCTCATCGCTGCAAAACGCGGAGTTGATACGCACCTTGTGTTACCTGCGAAAAATGATTCCAGGCTAGTTCAAGCTGCAAGCAAAAGCAGGTATGCAATGTTGTTACAAGCCGGCGTTCAAATTCATGAATACGAAAAAGGTCTTCTTCATGCAAAAACAATTACTTTCGATAACGAAGTCGCTTTGCTTGGTTCTGCCAATATGGATAGACGGTCGCTTGATCTCAACTTTGAAGTAAGTATGTTGGTGTACGACAGCAACTTTACGAAGGAACTGTTAAATCTTCAAGAATCCTATATGGCTCAATCCAGAAGAGTTCCAGTTGATATTTATAGACAATGGTCAATACGGCAACGTTTATGGCAAAATGCTGTCAGCCTCATAGCACCGATTTTGTAACAATAGGTAAGATAAATGGTCTATTTGGGCGCTTATGACGAACTTTGAGGGCATACAATCAGAACTATTAGTTAGATTGGCTTTGTTAGAGCCGATATATACCTAACTATGCACCGTAGTATTATCGCAATTCTTCTAATCACTGCCCTTTTAGGCATGCAAACCAATGCACACTCTGAATACATTACTGTCAGCGGTGCAGATGGTACGTACGACCTTCATGCTGGTGAATTTAGCGGTTTGCTAGGTTCGACTGACAACCAGTTTTCAATGAGTGAACTTGATCTTCTTGCTGCGACCTTACATGGTAACGGAATCGATACTATTGGGCATCTAACCTTCTTTTTGGCAAATACAGACGCTGGAGTCTCTCTCATTGGTTTATTCGATGGCGTAGCCGTTAATGACCCAAACGGTTCGATTTCAAATCATTTCTTAGGTGTTTCTGCAACAACAAGTTCAGATACTGATTGGTTTGCTACGGGCAATACTGGAAGCCAGACTGAGTGGTATGACCTTGGAAATGGCACGCAACTTGTGAACGCATATCTTGGCTGGGAACACGAACAAACTTCAGCTGGCTTTGCATGGGGTGATGTTCAAACAGCGCAGGCAGGAACCGTCACGCTGTACGACATTGACCTTACAGAATTCGCAGGCGAACCAATCCAATTCGTAACCTACGAAGACTCGCACTGGGATGTCGCCGGTACAGCAGATTTTTCCTTGATGAATCAATATGCTTTTTCATACCAGTTCGTCCCCGCGCCCGGAGCCGTTGCATTACTCGCATTAGCTGGCCTCACTGGCACGCGTCGACGTCGCATATAAAACGCAATACTTCTGCAATGAATTATGGGGATTCCGCTACCACAGCCGATGTAATTGTGGATTCTTCGAAATGCAATACTGCATTAATATATGCTGCCACTGCTTCCGATTCTACAGCATTAAATGCTGATTCCTTCACCATGCTTGGCAGAATACGCGACCATTTCTTCTTCGAATATCGAGTTATTCGTAATGCGTTATGACATTTCGAGCAACCATGCACGTACAAATCTCTACCTAACTCTAGCATTTCAACATTTTGAACTACACCGAGATCGTGAATAGGCGGCGCAACTTTTGCAAAATCCATGCAACTAACCGTACAGAAAGCAACAAAAAGAATAAACAGCAGACGCATCAAAAATCAATTCCGAATAATAATCGAACTTGCAAGTCTGGTTCGCTTTGAACGTTTGTTGCTTGGAACAATGGTGAAATTGTAATCCACCAGCCTTCTGATTGCCAAGCAATCGATGGCCCTACATAGACTACATCATCACTTTGTTGGCTCCAACCTGGAAACTCAATTTCCCAAATAGCTTGAATGCCGTATGTTAGATTTGGTTCTGGTGCATACGTTACTGCAATTGCGTTTTCTAACACGCCCTTGTCATCGTCAAGGTGTTGCCCTTCCCATTCAGCCTCGAGCGTACAGTTATATAAAATATTTACTTGATCGAGTTCCATTTCGAACAAGAGTTTACCTTCCAGTTCAAAGAAGTCATCACCGTATTTGATTTCGCCGTAAAGACCAATTCCAACGTCATCAGGAGTTGGAGCTTGTAACTGCCAAATCGCTTCAACTGCAACATCATGGAAGTATGTATCACTTCCTTCAGAAGTTTTTTTGTAACGCCAGTCTGCAAAATACACTGCCATTTGCAAGTTTTCAGCTGCGCCCCATTCAATTGAATGACGGAATCGAACTTCGCTGTACTCAGAATCGCTTTGTTTATTTGTTTTCCATGTTGTGTATTGTTCGTACTCAACTTCGCCAACATTCATAATGTTAGGGCTATACAGCCATGGAGTTTTTCTTGATGAAGCATGCGCGAAAGACGTGCATAAAACAGTTGCAAGCACTGCAATGTGAGTTGATAATGAAGCAAAAGACATAGTAATTCCTTAGTTGACAATTGTTGAGACTGAGTCTCATTCGCTCAAGCGAGGAATCATACAATCATCCTTCTCGCTGTGCAACCGTTGCACGGCTGATAAAGTGGTGCAAGTGAGTAGAAAAAATGTAAGGGGTCTGTATCTCCATTTGTTACGATGCTGATATGCAAATCAAACTTACCTTTCATGGCCAATCATGTTTTCAACTCGATGACGGTACGAATAGTCTTTTGATAGACCCCTTCTTCACAGACAATCCCGTAGCGAAAATCTCTGCCTCTGCTGTTGAATGCACGCACATCGCGATCACCCACGGTCATTTCGATCATTTTGCAGATTGCGAAGCTATAGCAAAAGCGAACAATGCCACTGTATTCGCTGCCTACGAGATATGTGAGTACCTTGGTGAACAAGGACATGATATATGTGAACCAGGAAACCCTGGCGGACGAATAGAAGCTTCATTTGGAGCGATTTCATTCACCCAAGCATTTCACTCCTCTAGCTACAAAGGGCGATACATGGGCATGCCCTGTGGACTTATGATTGAATTTGGGGGCGCTATGCTCTACCACGCTGGCGATACTTCGCTGTTCTCAGATATGGAACTTCTCGGGCAAATGTACCAACCCGACATTGCAATGTTTCCCATCGGTGACCGATTTACAATGGGGCCAGAAATGGCCTCTGCTGCTGCTGAAATGATTGGCGCTGGCACTTCCATACCGATGCATTACAACACATGGCCACCCATCGAAGTTGACGTCGCTCGATTTGCTCCAAGAGACATGGACGTCATGGTGATGGAACCCGGAGACAGTGTCGATTTAACACCTGAAGATTCAGCCGAATGACAACTGCAGACTTCATTCTCAGGGGTGGGCAAGTAATACATGTGCAATCACGCTCGATAGAGTGTGTTGATGTTTGCATTAAGGACGGAAAATTTATAGAAGGTGCTACAGATGCAAACGAAGTAATAGAACTTCATGGTTCGTTTGTAGCGCCGGGATTTATCGATGCACACATGCATGTTGAATCCACAATGCTTCCACCTACTTCGTTTGCCACACTCGCCCTACCCCGCGGCACCACTTCGGCAATTTTTGACCCCCACGAAATTGCAAATGTGCTGGGTATCACCGGAATACAACTCATCTTAGATGACGCCAAACATATCCCCTTCGATGCATTCTTCGCAGCGAGTTCTTGCGTACCTGCATCACCGCTTGAAACAAGTGGAGCAACACTTTTAGCAGACGATTTAGAACCATTGTTTGAAGACGAAAGAGTAATTGCACTTGCAGAAATGATGAATTACCCTGGGGTCATTCACGATGACCCAGAAGTACATAAAAAAATCAAAATGGGTTTACGCCACGGCAAAGTAGACGGACACTGTCCAGGTGTAACCGGTCAAGATTTACTGAAATATATTGCAGCGGGAATTTCGAGCGACCATGAAAGCACAACTGCCAAAGAAGCGCAAGAAAAACTTGACGCTGGAATGCAAATTTATATTCGCGAAGGCAGTGCAGCAAAAAATTTAGAAGCACTGTTGCCCATCGTAACACCAGAAAATGCACACAAAATTTGTTTCTGCACTGACGATAGACACCCTGCTGATTTAGTACGCGAAGGACATATCGACAATATCGTCCGCAAATCCATCGCCCTGGGGTTAGACCCCATCCTTGCAATCTGCATAGCGACAAAGCATGTTGCAGACCATTACGAACTTTCTTCAATTGGCGCGATTGAAGATGGCAAGTGGGCAAACTTTATTGTGTTCGACAATTTGCAAGCACCAAACCCAAAACAAACTTGGCATCACGGAAATCTTGTTGCCCAAGATGGAAAAACTATTACTCAATTTAAATCAGACACCGATTGGAGCATCGCTAAGAATAGCGTGCATGTGCCGCCCACAATTACAATAAAATCCTTTGCTATCAATCCAACCAGCGAACTCATCCGAGTGATTGGTCTTATCCCAGGGCAACTATTTACTGAAGAACTTCATCTTGCTATCACCGATGAAGACGTTCTTAAAATGGCTGTTATCGAACGCCATCACAACACAGGCAATATTGGGCTTGGATTCGTCAGAGGGTTTGCATTCAAGGGTGGTGCAATAGCTTCAACAGTAGGGCATGATGCGCACAACATCGCTGTTGTGGGTGATAACGATAAGGACATGTTCATCGCAATGCAAACTCTACAGGCCACAGGAGGTGGCCAATGCGTTGTTGCAAATGGGAACGTTTTAGCGATACTGCCGTTACCCATTGCGGGCTTGATGTCAGATGCGCCACCTTCAGAAGTAATCAAACAACAATCACAAGTTCTAAAAGCCATTGCATCCCTTGGGTGCCCACTTGACGACCCATTTATGCCCCTCAGTTTTCTTCCACTATCCGTCATCCCAAAGCTCAAACTCAGCGATTTAGGTCTTGTTGATGTTGATCTATTTGCTATTGTGCCACTTGAAGTATGCCCCACTTAAAGTCTCATCTTCAACATGATTTTACACGCAAAAAATCACTAGCTCGCGTTGGTACTGTTGCCAATCTCTCTTGCAATTGGTACCGTTCTCTGTAGATGGCTAAAAGAAACAAACTCCCCATGAAAATTGCACTTGTAAGTTGCGACGAATTGCCTGGTTGGGAAATTGACGACCAACCACTAATAAGTGCACTAGAAGCGAGGGGTGCAACTGTGCACCGCCCATCTTGGACATCAGATGTTGACTGGAATCAATTTGACCTCTCTGTCATACGCACAACATGGGATTACCATTCAAGAAAAGATACATTTGTAGCGTGGTGCAAAACTGTTCCAAGACTTTTAAACGACGCGTCAATTGTTGAATGGAACACACACAAATCGTATTTGCGGGAACTCGAACAACACGGTGTTGCCATTGCTCCTACCGTCTGGATTGAAGCGGGCAAAAAAGTTTGCATACAGAAAAGCATGCAAACGCTTGGAATAACGAAGGGCTTTATAAAACCACAAGTGGGCGCCTGTGCTTCTGACACTCTTCGGTTTACTGGAGAAGAGTACCAAAAAGCCCAACGCTTCTTAGAGTCTAATAGTCACCAAGACATGATGGTACAACCATATTTAGAAGCGGTAGAAACAGAAGGTGAACTCAGCGCTATTTTTATTGGCGATCAATTCACACATGGAGTTCAAAAAATTCCAGTCCCTGGAGATTACCGTGTGCAAGATGATTTTGGAGCGAGCGATGTACCGTTCGAATTTTCTAACGATGAGATTCAAATGATGAAACAAGTTTTGCGTTTCGTACCGAATCATGAAGCACTGCTCTATTCTCGGTTTGATTATCTTCGTGATGCGAATGGCGATTTACTCCTCAACGAGCTTGAATTAGTAGAGCCTTCGCTTTTCTTTAGACATTGTTCATATTCAGCTGTATTGCTTGCAGATGCCATCCTCAAAAGGGCTATGATGTCATGAATGAAAAAAGTACTCTTACTTTTAATTGCCATCGTTTTCGTTGGCTGTAGTTCGGCTGACGAACAACCTGCTGCCCAAGCTAGAGAACTTACAGTGGATGGATATACATTTAAAATGATGCCAGTATCGTCTGGTAACGGCAATTTCTTGATTTCACGAACCGAAGTGCCTTGGGATGTGTATGACTCCTTCGTGCAGTTTATAAATAGTACAGAGAATCAATACGCGGTCGATGCAGTCACAGGACCAACACCTGCATACGCAACAGTCGATCGTGGCTTTGGCAGAGGTGGCTATCCAGCAATCTCGATGTCAGCAAAGGCAGCAGACTCTTTTTGCAGTTGGTTATCATCAAAAACAGAAACCACTTTTACAATTCCTACAATTGAACAATGGAACTTAGCAAATGTAGGTGGTGGTGGCGCCTGGCATAAATGGAATGCTGATAAAACTACGCATCCGATAGCAACAACTGAGCCGAACACGCTTGGTGTGTACGACATGCGAGGGAATGTTGGCGAATGGGTTTCCACTCCAGAAGGACCTAGAGTCATCGGTGGAAGTTTTAGAACACCAGCAGAAGAATTAGGCCCAAAATCACTTTTAACCAGAGATAAAAGTTGGAACACAACTGACCCTCAATTACCTAGAAGCCCATGGTGGCTCGCAGATGCAGACTATGTCGGCTTGCGAGTTGTCATCAACGAAGGAAATAGCAATGAATGAAGTAACACGAAGAGAATTTGTAAAAGCAGCAAGCGCAGTAACAGCTGTGGGCGCGACAACATTACCAGCGTGGGCGGTTCAAGAAAATAGAGACCCCATTAAGATTGGCTTCATCGGTTGCGGTGGGCGTGGAACAGGTGCTGCAAACCAAGCATTGAACGCAAACGAAAACGCAGTAATCTGGGCGATGGGCGATGCCTTTGAAGACCGCCTAACAAGTAGTCAAAAAGCTCTTCTTGACGAGCAAGGCAGTCGAGCAGAAGTCCCAAAAGAACGCCAATTCGTTGGCTTCGATGCATACCAAAAAGTTATTGACTCTGGTGTTGATATGGTCATCCTTACAACTCCCCCTCACTTTAGACCCGCGCACATTGCTGCAGCAGTCAAAGCGAAGAAACATGTCTTCTGCGAAAAACCGATGGCTGTTGATGGAAGTGGTGTCCGCAGCGTTATGGAATCTACAAAACTTGCAAAGGAAAACGGTACGAACCTCATGTCTGGTTTCTGCTGGCGATACAACTTACCGATTCGCGCAGCATTCAAACAACTACATAACGGCGCAATCGGCGATGTACGTTCGTACTTCGCTACATACTATTCAGCTCCACTATGGACAAAGCCTCGTAAAGAAAATTGGAGCGACGTTGAATGGCAAATGCGGAACTGGGTACACTTCGACTGGCTATCAGGCGATCACATTGTGGAACAAGCCTGCCACTCGGTTGACAAAATTAATTGGGCATTCCAAAACGAAACACCAATAAGCGCAACCGCAGTCGGCGGTCGTGAAATGCATGAAAGATTAGAAACAGGAAACGTATTTGACCACTTTGGAGTTGTTTACGAATACTCAGATGGCAGACGAGCACACTTGCACTGCAGACAAATGCCATTTAGTTACAACGACAATAACGATTACATAACCGGTGCAACAGGCACATGCACCATGAACGGTTGGTCAGGCGCTCCTACATTCACTGGTTCTTCTGACTTTACATACATTGGCCAATCACCAAACATGTATCAGGTGGAGCACAACGAACTGCAAGAAGCTATTCGCGGTGATCGGCCCACTGTAAACGATGGCGATTTCATGGCGCAATCAACAATGATGGCAATCATGGGACGCGAAGCTGCGTACACTGGCCAGAAAGTTTCATTCAACGATGCACTCAACGCAACAACAGTTCTTGGTCCAAAAGAATATGCGTTTGCAGATTTTGAACTTCCTGCAGTAGCGCAACCTGGTGCAACGAAACTGAATCGATAAGCTACTCTATTTCGAGCAAAAAACGAACAGGTGCTTTCTAAGCACCTGTTTTTGTTTTGTTCGGATACAGAAACAAAAAGAGAACAAGGCAAATGACGGCGCCCCACATAGGCCAACCAAAGAGTTGCTCATACTGCATTGTGCCATCTACTGTTGCAAGTCCAGCAACTTGGCCAGCAATCAAACTTCCAACAACGATTCCGATACCAATAATGACAAGGTTAAACAAGTTTTGACCACTTGCTTTCACATCAGGTGTCATTTCTTCATCCACAACCATAAACGCTACAAAGATAAAGCAACCGAAGCAGAGGCCGTGAAGCAAAATGCCTGCGATTACCATTCCTAATTGCGCGTCTGTTGAAGTGCCTACTACAGTACCAACAGTTGAGAATAAGAAGAAGCGAATCGCATATGCAGCAAGACCAATTGAAAGAAGTGCCTTGCGGCTGAATTTCACTGCCAGAATTGGCATGAATGCAAGGACTGCTATTTCAGACATTTGCCCCAATGTCATTAAACCCCCACCGCCAACACCAAAGATGCTGTTAAACCACGCTGCGAGACTATCGCCTGCACCTGCTTGTACTTGTTGTACAAACGGGGCAGTATGTACAAAATAAAACTGATGAATACAACTTACAGGCACTGCTAAAAGGAACAGGGTAACAAGCGGCTGCATACGGATCTCTGAAATTGCTTTCTTCGTTGCGTTTGTTTTTTCTGTCTTATTAGGAGGTGTCGCTGGCAATGTAAAGCAATACAGACCCATGACAATTCCAAGAACTGCGCTCAGTTTAAATGCCATGACAATTCCAGCATTCTGTGTTGCGATTACTGCAGTTTTTGCTTCAGCTAATGCTTCTCCAGTAAGAGCGGGATCAATTGCAGGCGTATAGGAATGCAATAGGAATTGCCCAATACCGATGCCAACTGCAATCCATCCAACAGTTCCCCACAAACGTATTTTTCCAAAATCGCGGTCCCTATTAGGAAGATGATGGAATGAAAGTGAATTTGTAAGTGCAAGCGTGGGAGCGTAAATCAGTGAATAGATTAATGAGAACACCAGAAAGAGGGCATAACTATCCATCCATGAGAGTTGCCAAATTAAAATGCCACCAAGGATGTGGCAGATACCCAAAAACTTTTCTGTGTTGATATACCGGTCAGCAAGTTGTCCTGCGATAAATGGCCCAAGAATTGCGCCAATGCCACCAACCATAAAAATCTCGCCAATTCGAGCACCTTCAAATCCTAGGTGGCCCGACAAATAGTTCCATAACAAAGGAAGCCAAGCTCCCCAAATTGCGTATTGCAAAAACATCATGACTGAAAGTCGTGGTAACAAGAACGCTGATTTAGTTTGGTTGTCCATGATCCTATTGTAATCACAGACAGCTCTTCCCGTATAGCCTTACCGTGACTTATTAAAACTCCGCTTGCGATTACCACCCTTGCCTTTTGATTTCCCTTTTGAGAATTTAGGGCGCGAAGCAGTATTCTTGACAACAGAAATAGCTAACTTCTGTCCGCCAACTGTAGTATTCTTTAAGTCATTGAAAATCTCTTTTGGCATTCCAAAAGGCAACTCAATGAAACTAAATTGGTCATGTAACTCTATACGTCCAATCTCTTTATCCGATAATCCAGCAACACTCGAAACAGCACCAACAATGTTCGCTGGCTTTGCTCCATGAGCCTTACCAACAGAAATGTGGTAGCGCTCCATACCTTGCGTCACTGGTTCGCTGCTCTTATTGCGATCTTTACGCTCACCACGTTCGCCCCGGTCGCCCCGGTCACGTCGTTCACGCTTCTCACCTCGATCTCGGCGGTCACCGCGATTACCACGATCACCACGGTCACCACGGTCAAATTGTTCGAATTTTACTTTTTCATCTGCTCGTAGAACGAGAGGCGAATCACCTTGCGCCATAGTTGCAAGCGCGACAGCAATTTCAATTGCAGAAACATCGTGCTCGATTGCGTACGACTCTACTAGTTCGGCGAAAATTTTATTGTCTTCGCCATTGGCAAGAACATCTGTAATTTTTTGCTTGAATTTATCGACTCTGCGTTCATTCACATGCGCGTGACTTGGTAAATCCATCCGTTCGATTTTTTGACGTGTTGCTTTTTCAATGGAACGAAGCATACGCTTTTCACGTGGGGAGATGAATAGAATCGCATCTCCTTCTCTACCAGCCCTTGCAGTTCGGCCAATACGGTGAACATATGATTCTGTATCGTGCGGCACATCGTAGTTAATAACGTGACTAATTCGTGGAACATCAAGTCCCCGAGCAGCAACATCCGTTGCAATCAGTATGTCAAGTTTTGCAGATTTTAATTTGTTCACAGTAGTTTCACGTAAAGATTGAGGCATATCACCATTCAATGCTTCTGCTGCAAAACCTCGCGCTGCGAGTTTATCCGCAAGCGCAGTGGTCATCATTTTTGTTCTTGCAAAAATGATTATGCCATCTGTATCTTCAACTTCAAGAATACGCGTCAGGGCATCGAGTTTGTGCATGCCACTTACCATCCAGTAACGCTGGCGCACAGTTGAAACTGTTGCGCTTTTGTCTTGAATTTGAATAACAGCAGGATCTTTCAAATATTGTTTCGCAATTTTTGCTATTTGCTTTGGCATAGTTGCAGAGAACAACGCAGTTTGATGTTCGGTCGGAATTTGTTCTAGTACCCATTCCACGTCGTCAATGAAACCCATGCGAAGCATTTCGTCAGCTTCGTCAAGCACAAGGCATTGCAAGTTATCTAAATTGATACTACCTTTACGCATGTGGTCCATAACGCGACCCGGGGTTCCAACAACTACATGTACGCCTCTGTCGAGAGCTCTAAACTGGACACGGTAATCTTGACCGCCGTAAATTGGAACAATATGAAAACCATTCATTTTCCCAGCGTATTTTTGAAACGCTTCAGAAACCTGAATAGCCAATTCGCGTGTAGGTGCAAGCACAAGAATTTGAGGACTTCGCTTCTTCAAATCAATATTTGAAAGCAACGGAAGTGCAAAAGCAGCTGTCTTGCCAGATCCTGTTTGTGCCTGTCCAAGAATATCCCTACCCTCAAGAAGTGGAGGTATGGCTTCCGCTTGAATTGGTGAAGGTGATTCATACCCTAGCTCGGTTACTGTTTGAAGTAACGCGTTATCAAGCCCAAATGAATCGAAAGTAATAGTTTGTGTATCTGATGACATAGATAAACCTTTATAAAAGCGGAACA
>JABJDN010000047.1 GCA_018665385.1 Phycisphaerae bacterium
AACGAAGAGTTTACTTCGGTCTGTCCAGTAACAGGACACCCAGACTTTGGAAGTATCTTGCTTCGCTATGAACCAAGTAATCAGTGTGTTGAACTTAAAAGTCTAAAACTCTATTACCAATCTTTTCGAAACGAGGGGATTTTTTACGAAGCGGTAACGAACCAAATTTGCGATGACCTTGCAACATGTATGCAACCAAAATGGATGCAAATTGTTACACACTGGAAAGGCCGGGGCGGGATTCGAAGTACGATAACCGCATCGTTCGGGGAAGTTCCCTCGTGCTGGCAAGGCTGATATGCAACTGCTCCTTGCAACATCAAATGAACATAAACTTATAGAGGTTGGAGAAATACTTGCCCTGCATGGAATTGAAGTGGTCGGTCTAGATTCACTAGACGGTTCGTACGAGGAGCCAATAGAAGATGCAGATACCTTTGCGGGGAACGCTCGACTGAAAGCACTTGCCTATGCCAAGGCAACGGGAAAACGTTGTATGGCAGATGATTCGGGTCTTTCTGTTGATGTTCTTGGCGGGAAACCCGGCGTATACTCTGCAAGGTTTGCAGGGGTTGGCACAACGAGAGAAGAGCGTGACAGCGCAAACAACGCCCTGCTTCTTTCAAAGTTACAACATACTTCCGAAAGCGAGAGGAGCGCTCGTTTTGTGTGTGCGATGTGTGTTGCTGATCCAGATGGTACGGTAGTCGGGGAATCCGAAGGAACGTTTGAAGGTGTGATTACACTTGAACCAAGGGGTACAAATGGGTTTGGATACGACCCATTACTCTATGTTCAAGACGCACAAAAAACCAGTGCAGAAATGACTTCCGACGAAAAGAATGCACGGTCGCACCGAGGCGAGGCCGTACGAAACATTATTTTTTGCTTTGGACAGTAATTAACGCAACCTCGGCTGGGCAATTCACGCGAAGCGGGAACCACGCACCCACGCCAACTGTAACAAATAAATTGCTTGCCTCCTGTGTGTATATGCCCGCGGAATATTTATGTGCAACAGCAAGATTTGCACCCTTCTTATTTTTAAGCGCCATTTGTCCGCCGTGTGTATGCCCAGAAAGCGTTAGTGGAATATTCAGCGCGGCTGCCTGAATAAACGCTTTTGGATTATGAGATAATAACAAGTGGGTATCGCTGTTTTCGCAGACGCTTGTAACTTTTTGATTGCACTGCTTCGTTGATTTTGCCCAATCAATGCCAGAAATGTTCAGAGTACTGCCGCCGTGTTGCACAGAGCACGTGGCATCACGAAGTAAAGTAAGCCCAGCGTTGATAGCCATAGAACTAAGCGTCGTTGCGCAATCAAGTTCGTCGTGATTTCCAAGGACAAGCATCGTACCGAGCGGCGCGTTAACAGAAGCTAGTTTTTCAAGCAATCGTTCTGCACCATCGACACGCAAGTCAACCACATCGCCGGTGCACACAAGAAGATCTGGTTCTTGTTTTGCAAGTACATCTACTGCATACTCAGCACGCTCAATCGGCATGAGGTCGCCCAAATGAAAGTCACTTACGTGGCCGATGCGTATTCCATCAAATGCCGATGGCCATAAAGAATTGGTTATGTGCACATCGTGCAACTTGATAGATTGGTCGAAGTGTTTTTTAAACAATCTTCCACCCGATAACTTGTTTGGGCCTGTTGTAAACAACAGGTGCCTAGCTTTTGCGCGTTTAAATTTTCCAGATGTACGGCCCATTGGTTATGTTGTACGAATCATAGTACGCACCGTTCGTTAAAAACGAATTTCTGCGCCTACAAATAAGCCTTGCAGCCCAGCATCAAACGTATATGCTCCGTCATCTGCGCTTAATTCTTGCAATCGGTACCCAAAAAACGCGGATGCAGATTCTGTAAAACCAAGCGATAGACCCGCCTGAATGCTCACCATACCCCCGCCATCACCACCCATCATTGCCCCAGCCATGACTTGCCCTTGAATTCCAATAGAATTAAGAGGGCTGTTTTCACCGCTTGCATCCCAGCGGAAATCCATTTGAAGGCCGCCTTGAAGAGCAATCCAACTGTTTTGATGATCGCGAGATTGGGTATTCGTAACATTCGTAAGGTTCGTTTTTACGCCGAACCACTGCAAGCCAACAACTGGCGCAAACGAAAGTGTGTCATCATCACCAGATTTGTACGGTTCCCAAACTTCCCACGCAGCCTCCATACTGACACTTTGAATATCAGTAGAAGCGGACCAGGCGTCGCCGTTTGTCATGACCATGCCACCGTATGTGTCGCCTCCGACAAAAGTGCCATTCCCAGAAGTAGAGAAATCAAAAAAGAATAATGCAACAACTATGTCGTCAATTGGTTCCACTTGAAACTCAAGAAGTGGAAGCACTTCGCGGTCTCGCATGTCGATATTTGTTTCGTAGTCAATTGCCCCGCCACCATCTGTGATGGTACCGCCAAGACGAGGTAACCAAGCGCCACCTCGTAACGTCGCAGGCTCTTGCACGCCCTGTGTTCCTAAACAAAGACTAAGCAGCAATACATGCATGATTTATTCTCCTGGAACGAGATGAACTTTCCCCGTTCCGTTTGTGATATCACCCAATACAATTGGCGATTCGCCAAGTTTTTCGAGTTTCGTTGTGATGGAGTCCGCAAAAGACGGGCGGACAATAAGTACGTAGCCAATACCCATGTTAAACACACGGAACATTTCTTCGGTTTCTATATTGCCATGTTTTTGCAAGAAGTTGAACACGTTAGGTATTTCCCAACTGTCTAGAGAAATTGTTGCATCGACATCGTCACCGATGGAACGGCAGAGATTTCCTGCAATACCTCCGCCTGTGATGTGGGACATGCCCGAAACCACTTTTTTCACGGTGTATTCGCGAAGCAGTTTTGTAATTGGTTCAACATAAATTTTCGTTGGTTCAAGCAAGACTTGCCCTAAGGGTTTTTCTTCGTCAAGTTCTGGGAAGACTTCGTGCAAATCTAAGCCCTCTATCGCAGCGCGCGCAAGGGTGAACCCATTGGAGTGCACTCCGCTAGAGGGTAAACCAATAATTATGTCGCCCGCTTCGACACGGCTTTGATCGATTGCCCTATCAAGCTCGACAACACCCACAGCGAAGCCCGCGATGTCAAAGTCGCCCTCTTTGTAGATGTCTGGCATTTCAGCGCACTCGCCACCAATCAATGCACAATTTGAAATTTCGCACCCCTTTGCAACGCCAGCTACAATCGCAGCGGTCGTTTCAGGGACTTGTGTATGGAGCCCAAGGTAATCAAGGAAAATTAGAGGCTCTGCGCCTTGGACAATCATGTCGTTAACATTCATGGCAACGCAATCGATGCCTACGGTGTCGTAGATACCCAATTCGCAGGCAAGTTTCACTTTTGTACCCACGCCATCGGTGCATGCAACAAGGACTGGGTCCTTGAAATTGCGCTTAAACAGGCGTTCATTGAAGTCAAGGCGGAACATACCCGCAAAACCACCGTGTTCTCCGAGAACGCGTGGGCCATGTGTTCGCTTCATCATGGATTGAATTAGCCCAACAAGGCGGTCGCCAGCCTCGATATCAACGCCCGTGTCGGCGTACGTTAAAGGTTTTTTTGTGGGAGAAGTCATATAGGAGAGTGTAGTCACCCAGAGCGGTTCGGGGTATCCTGTACGGTCTTAAATGGAGTAAAGCAATGTCTATTCTAGTAAACGGTTCAACAAAAGTAATTTGCCAAGGAATCACGGGCTCAGCGGGCGCATTTCATACCAAAGGGTGCCTCGATTATGGCACTAGAATGGTTGGCGGGGTAACCCCCAATAAAGGCGGCCAAAAGGACGCAAACGGATTACCAATATTTAATACAGTTGCAGAAGCTCTGCAAGAAACTGGCGCGAACGCATCTATGATTTTCGTTCCACCACCATTTGCAGCTGACTCTATTCTTGAAGCAGCAGATGCTGGAGTACAGGTTATTTGCGCTATTACCGAGGGCATTCCAATTGCAGACATGATGCGAGTGAGGGCGATGCTTGCGGGGTATCCAGATACTGTTCTTATTGGGCCAAATTGCCCGGGCATTATTACGCCAGGTCGCAAGGTTTCTGGCGAAGGTGCACACGCTGTGTACGAAGAAGGTTGCAAAATTGGCATTATGCCTGGCTACATTCACACAGCCCCTTGCGACGCCTCTACTGGAAAGAGCGTTGGTATTGTGAGCCGAAGTGGAACTTTGACATACGAAGCAGTTTGGCAGACGAGTTCTTTTGGGCTTGGGCAAACAACATGTATTGGCATTGGTGGCGACCCAATAAAATGCACGAACTTTATTGACCTTTTAGATCTCTTTGAAAAAGATGATGAGACCGATGGAGTGGTCATGATTGGCGAAATTGGCGGTAGCGACGAAACCGAAGCTGGTCGCTGGGCACAAGAAAATATGACGAAACCAGTAGTGGCATTTATTGCAGGAAAAACAGCACCAAAAGGGAAGCGAATGGGGCACGCTGGAGCAATTATTGGAGGCGAAGACGACACGGCTCAAGCAAAAATGGACGCACTGTTAAACTGCGGTATTGTTGTATCTGAGAGTCCTGCAGGAATTGGTTCAGCAATGGCAGAAGCACTTGGAGTCTGCGTAAGCGCGTGATTGCTTGTATGCTGTCAGACATGAATCCCAAGGAGGGGACAACCTTGACAACTATGAAAGAACGATACGAGCAAGTATTGCATCGAATCTCCGCTGCTGCCGAAAAATCTGGCAGGAGCGCGAGCGACGTGCACTTGGTCGCCGTAACTAAAAAAGCAACTGTTGAAGACGTTCGGCAACTCATCGATCTTGGCCACGCCGATTTTGGCGAAAGCCGAGTCCAACATTTTACGCAGATAGAAGCGCAAATTAGCGAATATATTGGAAGACGTAAAGAGTTGGGTAAACCAGACCTTACAACTCCGATACGCTGGCATTTCATTGGGCACTTGCAACGAAACAAATGCAGAAGGGTTGTGCAACTTACTCGTCTTGTACACTCTGTAGACTCATTGCGTCTCGCTGAAGAGTTGCAAGAGATTGCAGAGAAGAAGAAAATTGTTGTAGAGGTGTTGCTTCAAACAAACATTTCACGCGAACGTCAAAAGACAGGCATCGCACCTGCCGCTGTTGAATATTTGTTAGAACAAGTTGGCACTATGCCAAACCTAAAATCTCGCGGCATGATGTGCATGGCTCCCTACAACGAAGACCCAGAAGAATCGCGTCCTGTTTTTGAACGATGCAATGAACTGTTTAAAGATATGAAAAAGAGCAAACATTGCGAAGACTCGTTTAACATTCTTTCTATGGGCATGTCAAACGATTTCGAAGTTGCAGTTGAATCAGGCGCGAACATTGTTCGAATTGGCAGTGCTCTGTTTGGCGACGACGCTACTTGACTTGGCCCTACGTGAGTAGACCTAGTGTCTGTGCCCTGCTTGCAACGCAACGGTATCTTCTTGTTCTGGTGACTCAGACCCAGTTGCTATTTTGAATGTGTAAAAATTCACGTAAGGTCCTTTGTTAGCTCAAACATTGTTCAACAACGAATCAGAAATCATATAGACGAAGGACTGTTTGCTCTTTCGATGTGGACCAGAACCTGTATCCTATAAAAATGCACTTCAACGATATTTTAGCAAGAGACAAAACTATCTTTAGTTTTGAGTTTTTTCCGCCAAACACAGATACTGGATGGAATGCACTTGAAGGACGCCTTGGTGACTTTGAAGCACTTGAACCATCGTTTGTTTCTGTCACCTACGGCGCCGGTGGTTCTACAAGAACAAAAACACATGAACTTGTCTGCCATTTGGCGCAAAACACATCGCTTGACCCTATTCCTCACCTGACTTGTGTTGGGCATACGAAAGAAGACATTACTTCTATTTTAGATGCGTATGTTGAAGCAGGAATAGACAACATTCTTGCGTTACGCGGTGATGCACCAAAGGCGGGTTCTGCATCGGGCGACTATGCATACGCTGCTGACTTAATTGAGGCTATACATTCGCACAAGGGCGCGAACTTTGGTGTTGGTGTCGCTGGTTTTCCAGAGGGGCATCCAGAAACACCGAACCGCCTTGTGCAACTTGACCACTTAAAACAAAAAGTTGACAAAGGAGTAGATTGGATTTGTACGCAGTTATTTTTTGATAACAATGCCTTTTTAGACTGGTCCGAGCAGTGCGAATTGATAGGTATTGACAGTCCTATTATCGCCGGCATTATGCCCATTACGTCTATATCGGGCATGCAAAGAATGGCTGAGTTAGCTGGTGGTGCGAACTTCCCCGCCACATTACAAAAACGACTGTATCGATTTCAAGACGATCCCGAATCAGTGCAAAAAGTAGGAATAGCGTGGGCAGCGCAGCAGTGTGCAGAACTACTTGACCGCGGTGTCCGAGGTATTCATTTCTTTACAATGAATAAATCCTCTGCTACCGAAGAAATTTTCCAATCTTTGGGGGCCTCGAGTGGTTCAAAACTTCGTGGTTCGCATTAAACACGTAAGTAAGGTATCCTTGTATCTATGCAATTCGTACGAAATATATTTGTTGCCGGTATTTGTTCTTCGCTCTTCTCAAACATTGCACTAGCAACAGCTACACCACCAGAACCAAATACCCTCAAGCCCCCTGCGGCTTGGGTTGGAATTTTAGTAATGGCGCTCTTTTTTGGCGTAGTGATTACCATTAGCATCATGTCTTCAAAACGTGGACACCAAGATTAAACAAACATGAATACCAAAACAACTACATCTCGAAACGGCATACTTGCCCTGAATATTTTGTTCGCTGGCATTTTGGCCGCAGTATGCTTCGCTCCATCGAGCGATGCAACGACGCTTAACCAGCAACGCTTCCAAGCGCTTCCTGGAGCATTGAATGGCCTTCCCTCTGGCGTTGTCTATGTGATGGACACAACAGCACAAGAATTGATTGCTATTGCGTATGACCCAAACCAGAAAAAACTAAAAACCTTAGGGTATCGCAGTGTATCCTCAGATGCAAAAACGGTACCAACGAATTAATATGAAAGATCAAAGCACCAACGCATTATGGGCGAGCGCATTCGTACTTTTTGGATTGATTCTGTTTGTTGCAAACAAACACACCCCAACGGTTCATGCAGACGGGGCAATTTCGAATAATGGATTCACTATGGTGACATCGCCTGATGGACGCGGAACAGATTTACTGTACGTAGTAGATGACCAAAATCTAGTACTTATGGTGTACGACGTACAAAATCCGCAAGGGGAATCCTATTTAAACCCTGTAGTGGCATGGTCCCTTCCGGCAATGTTCGCAGAGGCTCGTAAGTAGCCAACAACCTGTACACTGCAAGTATGCGTACACCTGTTGATACAGTAATGGTGGAACAACGTGCAGCCTCGTTTGCCAGCCGTTCTATAAAAAAAGATTCAAAAGAGCAAGGTCTTCGGTTGGCTCTTTCGATGATTGACCTGACAACGCTTGAAGGCAAAGATTCACCTGAAAAAGTACGCTCCCTATGCTCTAAAGCAGTTCTCCCCTGGGCTGGAGAGTTTGAACCGCCGCTTCCATCGGTAGCAGCAGTCTGTGTCTACCCAAGTTTGGTGCAAGTCGCCAAGCAAGCCCTTGCTGGGTCAGGTGTAGCAGTTGCATCCGTGGCCACAGGGTTTCCAAGTGGCCAATACCCCTTAGACGTCCGGTTAAACGATGTAGAGGAAGCCGTACGTGCTGGAGCCGATGAAATTGACATGGTTATCAACCGAGGCGCGTTTTTATCCGGAAACTTCGATGAGGTTGCGAACGAAATTACAAGAGTACGCACCTCGTGTGGCAAAGCACACTTGAAAATTATCTTAGAAACGGGCGAACTTGAAACGCTAGAAAATGTACGCCACGCTTCTGAACTTGCAGTGAGAGCTTCAGCAGATGCGGGTTCTATTGAAGATGGCGAAGTGTTTATAAAAACATCAACTGGAAAAATAAACCCTGCGGCAACAATGCCAGTAACGCTTGTTATGCTTGAAGTGATTAGAGCCTACTACGAAGAGACTGGCATAAAGATTGGAATGAAGCCGGCGGGTGGAATTAAAACCGCGAAACAGGCACTCCATTACTTAGTCATGGTGAAAGAAACACTCGGGGACGCTTGGCTTACAAAAGATTTATTCAGATTTGGCGCGTCAAGTTTAACCAACGACGTTCTAAGGCAATTAGTTCGACAACACACTGGGCGGTATACCGCTTTATACGATTTTAGTGAGGCGTAATGGTGAATCAAACCCAAACAGATGCAACAGGTTGGGAGTACAGCCCAGCACCAGAAACCACGCAGGTTCGGATAGAGCCGAAAAACAAGTTGTTTATCAACGGACAATTTGTTTCGCCCAAATCACGTTCTTGGTTTTCTACGACGAACCCCGCAAACAATGAAAAGCTTGCAGACATTGCTTGTGCTGGGAAAGCTGATGTAGAAAGCGCTGTTACCTCTGCAAAAAAAGCACTGCCTAAGTGGTCAAAACTGCCCGGTTCAGAACGGGCAAAATATTTGTATCGAATTGCTCGGCGAATACAAGAGCGCTCGCGCGAGTTGGCAATTCTAGAAACAATGGATGGCGGAAAGCCAATCAAAGAGTCACGCGATGTTGATTTGCCGTTGGTTGCGCAACACTTCTTTTATTACGCAGGCTGGGCCGATAAACTTCAATATGCGTTTCCCGGAGCGCACATTGAACCAGTTGGAGTGTGCGCGCAAATAATTCCATGGAATTTTCCATTGCTTATGGCAGCGTGGAAACTTGCCCCCGCCCTTGCATGTGGAAATACATGCATCTTAAAACCTGCAGAGACCACTTCGCTAACTGCACTTCGTCTTGCGGAAATTATTCAAGAGGTTGGCTTGCCGGAGGGTGTTGTCAATATCGTTACTGGCGCAGGAGATACCGGTAGATTCCTTGCGGAACATACACGTGTGAACAAGGTGGCGTTTACGGGATCCACAGAAGTGGGGAAACTTCTTATGCGTGGTGCCGCAGGTACAGGAAAAAAACTTACGCTTGAACTAGGTGGTAAAAGCGCGAATATTATTTTTGCTGATGCGGCGATCGATCAAGCAATTGAAGGAATAATTTCTGGAATTTACTTTAATCAGGGGCACGTGTGTTGTGCTGGCTCTAGGCTCTTTGTTGAAGAATCGATTCTTGGTGAAGTGGTCTCAAAACTTACGCATCGTTTGGGTTCACTACGCGTGGGCGACCCACTTGATAAAAACACGGACCTAGGCGCAATCAATTCGAAAGAGCAATTACAGACCGTACAAAAATATATTCGACTTGGTGTCGAGGAAGGCGCAAACTTACACGAAGTGAGTGATGCGCGTTTGCCTGCCAAGGGGAACTGGTGTGCACCCTGCTTCTTTACTGGCGTGCAACCAAGCCACGCTATTGCAAGAGAAGAAATTTTTGGTCCTGTTCTTTCAATCATGACCTTCAGAACGCCGCAAGAGGCTATTGCTAGGGCGAACAATTCGCCGTACGGACTTGCCGCTGGAGTCTGGACCGACAAGGGGTCAAAAGTTTTCGAGATAGCGAAAGAACTTGAAGCTGGTGTTATATGGTGCAACACATACAACAAATTTGATGCGGCCTCCCCGTTTGGTGGGTTTAAAGAATCTGGGTTCGGGCGCGAAGGCGGAATGCAGGGCCTTCGGCCATATATTCGATTACGCGGTAACGCAGGGAGGGCGAAGTAAATGTCTCGCTTAACAGTTCCAAAAACATATAAGTTGTATATAGGTGGAAAATTTCCTCGTACGGAATCAGGACGTTCTATTGCAATTGAGAATAAAAAAGGCGAAACAATTGCGCATATTTGCCACGCGTCTCGTAAAGACTTTAGAAATGCAGTTGAAGCCGCGCATGGAGCGTTTCGTGCATGGTCTGGCATTACGGGGTATTTGCGAGGTCAAATTTTGTATCGTATGGCCGAGATGCTCGAAGGAAGACGCGAGGAATTTGCAACAGCAATCCAAGTAACACAACACGTTACAAGTGCAGTTGCTCGCAAAGAAGTTGACGCTTCAGTCGATCGCCTTGTCACATTCGCGGGTTGGACAGACAAGTACCAGCAAGTGATAGGGTGTTCAAACCCTGTTGCAGGAAATTATTACAACTTTACAATCCCTCAACCTCAAGGAGTTGCGGTGAGCATAGCCCCCGCTACCCCATCGCTCCTTGGCCTTATCACCGCCATCGGAGCACCGCTTTGTTCTGGCAATACCGTGGTTGCACTTGGTTCGCAAGCGCATCCTATGGCGACAGCAATCTTAGGAGAAGCTTGCCAAACTTCTGATGTTCCAGCAGGAGTCATAAATTTACTTACTGGTAAAAAAAGCGAACTGCTAGAGCACATTGCAACGCATAGGCAGGTTGCATCCTTGTATGTTTCAGATTGTTCGAAAAAAGAGCGTGTACTTCTAGAAGAAGGGTCTGCAGACAGTATGAAGCGTGTGCATACAGTTTCCTTTACCGAAGAGGACTGGTACGACAACAGCATAACTGCTTCGCCTTGGGAAATTGGCCCATTTGTCGAGATGAAAACCATTTGGCACCCCTCCGCTTGTTAATACTCTTAGGGCGTTGTCTTTATTTGTAATTTTTAACAGTGTGCTTGTTGCTTCGCATCAATTTCGAACCGGGCTCTGTATAGGTTGCCTGCACGTTTACTAGTTCAGATTCTTCAGGAATACCATCAAACACAATTTGGTATGTTCTTGTAACAGGGTCGAATAGTTTGTAGTTACCCGCAGCGTTTGCGAGCGAAATCGGCTTTGTTGCGAGAAGTCTGCCGTTTTTTGCATATATAGAAACATCGAGGGCACCTGTGCCTCTGCATGCGTAGTCGTCGCCATCTTTAAACTCGACGTGCACAACAACTCTCCAGCCCGCTTTGCCTTCCCGTTGCGTAAATCTGCTCAACGGGTGAATTGACAGCGAGTCTGGTGAATACATCCAGTACGTATCAGAGTTGTTTGGACCTTTTTGCTTGGGCGATGTTGAGCAACCTATACAACACAGCGCCACAGTAATGATAACTGCGGCGCGGAGTGGATTTTTTGTATGTAGTGCCCAGCGGCTTTTATTCGCTGACTTCATCAATCATTCGATTAATTGCGCTTTCAAGCATACCGTTTGTGACGTATGTGTTTGCAGCAATTGACGCTTTGATTGCATCGATTCGTTCTTGTCGTACCGCGGGCATGTGCCGCATCTTTTCAAGCATCATCGCTTCTTCAGAGAATTCGACTCGATCAGTTGCTTTTTGAGCAGCTGGTGCTTCAACTTCAACAACTTTCGTTGGTTGCGCAGGAGCCACCGCTCCCACATTCCCCACCATTGCATTTCCTATGACAGATATATCAGACATTTCTTACACCTTTTTCTTGTCGCAAGCGACTATTTCCTCAAGAGTCCCTAACACTTCCCAATTTCGAACATGATGCGAATCCAAGCCACCAAGCTATTACGACTAGCACACTCTTTTTATCGTACTTTTGCCCCGCTTTTCTTCAACTTTGGCGAGTTTTTCAAAGTTTTCGTAAAGTCCGATATCACTGCGGTTTATGGCACCATAAACCGCGCTTTTCTTGCGTACCCCACGCGTGTAGGATATGTCGTATGCAACGTAGTTACATTTCATCAATGGTTCTCGCGATGCTTGGTTGCATGCAGAGTTGCAGCCCAGCAAGCACGAATACGGAGCGAACCCACAGCGCACGCACAAATGGCGACATTATGGATACATCCACTTGGGATTTTGGCGATGCTCCAATTGAAGACAATTATGCAATCTTAAAAACAGAACAGCTGAAAGACCAATACGCAATTGTAATTGGGACTTTTATAGGCGACGAGAGCATATCAGCTGCAGAGAACATGCGCATACAACTTGTGATGCAGTACCCCGTACTTAGCGGGCAAGTTGCAGTACGTCCTCGTAGCCGAGGTTCTGTGCTCACATACGGCGACTACGAGGGGTATAACGATAGTAGAGCCAAAACAGACATAACAACGCTTCGTTCCATGCGAACGCAGAACGGTAATACACTCTTTGCGCAAGTGTTATTGATGCGATTCAAGTCATTAAAAACGCGGCAACAATTGCACTCATACGACTTATGGACTATTCGAAGAGAGTTCCCAACTATGGTTCCAATTTTTACGCTTGAGGTTGCAGTCTGGGGAGACTTTGATAGCGGACAGTTTCCAGAAGAGCGAAGGCGCATGGCTGCTGAAGCGTACGCGACTGAACTTCGCAAAAAAGGATTCGAAGCCTTTTTCTACCATAACGACGATGCCGAGCTCAGTTCTGTGACCGTGGGCGTGTTCGGTCACACGGCAGTGGATGCAGAAACTGGTTTTTACAGTGCAGAGGTTGAAGCAATGCTCTCAAGGTTTCAAAAAAGGCTTGTGAACGGGGAAGAGGTGCGGGTGTATTTTAATCCAATGAAACCAGAACTTGGTTCAAACGTGCAACCACCTTGCTTGGCTGAAGTACCTATAGACTAAGAAAAAAGCCCGTTTTACACAATACAAAGCGATTCTGGGGTGATGTCAAGTGCTTCTGGACCCACTGTCACGCAAGTAACATCACCGAACACTCTTGTATCGAGCCATGCATTGACATCTTCAAACCTTACGGCTGCAATTTCTTCCAAACGGTCGTCAAGTGTCCTTGTTTTCCCTAGCGCGTATTGATCGCCCCAGAGTGCGCTTGCTCTTGCAGTAGTTGATTCACCATGCATAACAGTCCTTGATTTCATTCGCTGTATTGTTCTGTCAAACTCATCGCGAGTAATACCTCTAGTAAGTTCCGCGAGTTGTTCGAGGCACACCTCAGCTGTTTCTTGTGCTCGTTCTGGTGTAGTGCCAGCAAACATTCGTATGGCAGAACGTTGTTTAGCGGGCGAGTAACTAGCAGAAACGCTATAACAAAGCGAACGGCGCTGTCGAACCTGGGTGAACAAGCGCCCACTAGTCGCACCTCCAAAGATAGAAATGGCAACAGATTCAAGGATAGAGTTTGTTTCTGCAGCATTTGGAGCATCGATCGCAAATGCAAGGTGCACTTGCGATGAATCTTGTTCTATAGAATGTACACCGCCTTCTCTTTGCAAAGAGCTAGGTGATGTTGGATCGTTACCAGTCCAATGTTCAACTGCAAGTGAAACTTGTTCTACTACTTGTTTGTGCGCTATATCACCTGTAACTACAAGAATTGATTTGTTCGGCACACACAAAGTTTTGTGCGTGTTTCTCATTTGTTCCATCGTTGCCGAAGAAATACACTCTTTGGTTCCGTACGAAGAACGATTAAATGGCGCAGGTAGATGGTGTGTATTTAACGCAAGTGAAGCCACATGCGAGGGGGTATCTGCTAATCCTGAAATTGCTTGAAGACAAAGGTTTTTACACGCCTGAAGGTCGTTTTCAGGCAATTCTGGTGATAAAAAATACGCGGCAAGCAGGGGAAGGGCTTCGTGAAACCTATCACCAAGTAGGACGGCAGATAGCCTCATATATTCACTGCCACACGATAGGTTTTTCTGAACTCCTAAAGCATCAAGTGCATCCGTATGTTTTTTAGCAGAAAGACCGCAGGCGCCACGCTGCATTAATTCGGTTAACAGAACGCTCTCGCCATCCTCTTTATTCATCGCAACACCAGCGGGAACCCCCCAATTACACGCGACTGTTTTTACGTTTGGTATGTTCTGCGTAACAATTTGTAAACCGTTATCGCATTTGTAATGTTGTATGTTTTTCATAAAGTGATGAAGGATAGCGATGTTATTTTTAAAATGCACATTTTTTTATGTTTTTTATTTTTGTTCGTTACGTATAGGTGCAACAAAGTTTATAGAAGAATAACAAAAGAGTGTTTGTAGAGTTCAGTTCTTAGTAAAGGCATAACTTTTAATGTTTTTAGTTCCATAAAGGTGTCGTAAGTATAAAAAAACAAAAAACTTACGCGTTTGTTTCTATTTGTTCTTCTTCGTGTTAAATAAGAACAAAAACGTTCGTCTTGAACGTTTGCTTACGCTTTTTAAACAAATGTTTTGTAAAATACAGGTGCAACAACATGCAATTACAAGTGTTGCAACGAAAAAAATATGTAAAGAGTCGTACAATGTACGCCCGATACGGTTACAACTCTATTGACGGAACGTCCGTCAGTGGTCCACACGCGCGTATTGTTGAAAACAAGGAGGTCAATGATCATGGCCAAGAAAAAAGCAACGAGGAAAAAGGCAACCAAAAAGAAAGCCACTCGTAAAAAAGCTACTAAGAAGAAAGCTACTAAGAAGAAAGCTACTCGTAAGAAAGCTACTAAGAAGAAAGCTACTCGTAAGAAAGCTACTAAGAAGAAAGCTACTCGCAAGAAAGCTACTAAGAAGAAAGCTACTCGCAAGAAAGC
>JABJDN010000046.1 GCA_018665385.1 Phycisphaerae bacterium
GTGCAACCTGACGCATAAATCAATATGGTGCAGTAGTGCAGACCGTTGTTCTTCAAGTGTTGGGGGCATGGGTGCATTACCCTTCAATAATTCCCGAGCTTGAGCGAAAATCCATGGGTTGCCAATGCACCCGCGAGCAACTGAAACTCCGCTAACACCAGTTTGTTGCATCATTCTAAAAATATCTGGTGCCGTCCAAATGTCACCGCTTCCAAAAATAACCCGGTCGCTTCTACTTGCCACCAACGCCTCTAGGAAACCCCATCTCGATGGCCCTTTGTACCGCTGCTCTACTGTTCTGCCGTGCACAGTCGCCCAACTAAAACCAATTTCGTACGCATGATCGAAAATCTCAAAAAAGTTGTGCTCTGATTCAATTGAGTCATCCCACCCCCTGCGCAATTTTAATGTCGTTGGAATCGTTTCTGGAACTGCATCTCGCACCGCAGATAGAATTTCGCACGCTTCTTTCGGTGACTGTAAAAAATGACCGCCACGATTACGCTTGCGTACTTTCTTTACTGGGCACGCAAGGTTCACATCAATCATGTCGTATCCCATTCCTGAAAGAATGAAT
Source organism: Phycisphaerae bacterium (assembly GCA_018665385.1). GTDB lineage: Bacteria > Planctomycetota > Phycisphaerae > Phycisphaerales > SM1A02. Next base: position 578 of record JABJDN010000046.1, read on the forward strand.
GCGCCCTGTGCCATCTCATCTGGATTTGTTCCGATGACTTGACCCGCAATTGGGTGATCGTCTAATCCTGCGGCAGTGTTTCCTTCTAAATCTCCGCTTGCTGCTTCTTCGGCAAGAATGTCAGGGTCTTCTTTTCGCCTGCCTTTTCCGCCATTAATGAGCGTTCTGTCTAGCAATGCCTCAGTAATACAAAATGGACAACCGTGTTTTCGCGCGATTAATCGCATTGCTCCATCGCTGTAGCCCGCAAGCCCCGCTTGGTAAAAAGGAACATCGAACCCTGCACACGCTTCAGGGATTCGCTGGTCAATGGTAACGCCCTTCGCAAACGATGCAATGTCTTCATGCGAAGCATCGCTTTCTGTTGAAGGGTTCATATTTACTGACATGTTATTCTTCGCTTATAACTACAAGCCCGACAAGCGGATGCACTTCATCAATTTGCAGTTCTGCGATAACCAAGGTTGTTGGCTCATCTGTTCTCCAGATTCCGCCTGCGTTAAATTGTTCGCCGTACGCGTCGCGTAAATTATGCAAATCAAAACGATATGTTGCACCTGCTGGAATGGCGGAAATAGGTGCAGAAAAACGTTGGTTAATCCACAGCATCGTGTTCCCGTAATCATCCGCAGTACTGTTTACGATTTCAATAATTTCACCGCTACGCAAGACTTGTATTGGCACTGATTCTGCTGCATGTAAGTTCATGGGATACACGGGTGATGCCAAACTAGGATCGCCCGCAGGGTTTTGGCAAGAAACTGCGCAGAATGCGAGTGCCATGGAAAATGAAAGTAGAATTATTTTTTTCAAAACGAAAGTTTCCTTTTGAAGAATCCTAAGCCACAAGCTTCTTTTGCCATGGCTAATGTTTCTTCGGTACGTACATTTGCTCTTACAGTTCCGTCGCGAATGATGTCAATTATTGTGCTGTCGTCACCTTCGTACTCAGCACGGCGCTCTTGCATAGGAGCAAGAAGTGCACTAATTGCTTCGGCGACTTCGATTTTTATGTGGCCATCGCCGATGTTGTCACCGCGAACATATTTGTCTTTTAGTTCGGCTGCTCTCGATACATCAGTAATAAACGTATCGACGTATTGCATCAAGGAACTGTCTATATCACCTGGGTCGGTCATGGACTGCCTGCCTGTATACAACTGGCCTAACTTTTTCTTTACTTGTTTTGGCGTATCTGTAATAAGAATTGTGTTGTTAAGCGATTTGCTCATTTTATTTACGCCATCTGTACCCATAAGTTTGCCGACTTTTCCAACGTCTGCTTTTGGAATTGGGAACACGCCCATTTTTTCCATAGCCGGATCGTCGTCTTCAACATTATCGTCAATGCCACAATACAGTTTGTTAAATCGCCTTGCGACTTCGCGTGTCAATTCAATGTGAGGAATTTGATCCTCTCCTACAGGAACAGCGTGTGCGCGGAACGCAAGAATATCCGCGGTTTGACCAACTGCATACAAGGGGAAACCAAAACTGTAGTTTTCGCCAAGGCCCTTTACTTTTATTTCTTCTTTCAAGGTGGGGTTACGCATGACACGGTTAAACGGAAGAAGCATTGCAAACAAAAATGTAAGTTCTGCAATTGCGGGTGTTTCAGATTGCAATAAAATTGCAGATTTGTTTGGGTCAATTCCCATAGCAAGGTAGTCGCGAACAATTTCTAATGTGTCTGAATGAATTTCATCGGGATGATCAGAACGCGTTGTATAGGCGTGCATATTTGCAAGCAAAAAGTAGCAGTCGTGTGTATCTTGCAATTCAATACGCCTTCGAACTGAGCCAACAAAATGGCCAAGGTGCAGTTGCCCGGTGGGTGTATCGCCTGTTAATATTACTTCTCGTGTGCTCATAGAGTGGTACTGTAAACAATTGCGATATTCATTGCGTTGAAAACTATATGAATTACTATCGGGGCGAGCACACCGCTGCTCTTGACCCTTGCCCAGCATAAGCCGAGAGACAAGACAAATAGCCCCGCCATCGCTGAATATGTGGCTACCTCGGCATGCATACAGGCAAAAAGTATGCTTGTGACGATTATGGCTCCCCATGCTGTCTTTCTGTTAAAAAGTGCGACAAAAGTGGGCAATAGTAAGCCCCTATAGAATACTTCTTCGGTAATCCCCGCCCCTATTGTTGCGCACAGAATGACCACCCAAGCTGAAGAGTCTAGTTCGCCTTCCAAGAGCAACGCCAGTGTTTTGTGGCCCACAATCTCGAAGGGTTCAACGCCAAGCTTTGCCAAAAATATATGAACAACACTTGCTGTTGCGAGCGCCAAAGGCACAAAAACGATATATCCAATGAGTGCGACTTGCGTAATATTCCTTGAACCGCAACGTTTTCGCAGGGTTGCGTACGCCATTAGTACTGGTATTTGTGCGAGCATAGCACCCGCAGAAATCCATGCGGTTGCAAACAGTGTGCCTTCTCTGTCAATCGGGACCTGAGTTATACCAACCCATGCTCCTAGAACCCCTAGAAAGAGCGTTGAGGCCGCGAGAAGAATTGCCATTGTTGGTGTAATTGCCGGATCAAGATACCCCTGCCTTGGCAAGGAGCTTTGCGACGAGCGTATAAACCAAATACCGATGGCAAGTGCAAACACCGCAAGAAGTACTTCAAGAAAATGTGTTGTGGTCGCTTCCACTTCAGGCATTCCCCCGTTACCCTTGGCAACAGAAGTTCCTATGACAATTACACTGCAAAAAATTATTGAATACAAACGAGAAGAGGTAGCGAAGCGCAAAGCAGAACGCCCTCTTACAGAATTGCAAGACGTTGTGAAAGATGCTGATAAAGCTAGAAACTTTTTTGGAGCCGTTGTAAACAGCCACACAAAAGGGAGCACAAGTGTAATTGCAGAAGTAAAACGCAAAAGCCCATCGGCTGGTGTTATTCGAGAAGATTTTGACCCAGTAGCCATTGCCCTAGCGTACGAGAAGGCGGGTGCCGCCGCTATATCTTGCTTAACCGATACGGAGTTTTTTGGTGGAAACCTTGCTTTTATTGAACAAATTCGAGATGTAGTTTCATTGCCAGTACTCCGCAAAGATTTTGTTATCGATTCGTATCAAATTTGGGAAGCAAGAGCCGCCGGCGCTGATGCTATTTTGTTAATTTCTGAAGTACTTTCTGAAGGGCAACTTCTTGATTACATGATTCTGTCGCAAAAACTTGGAATGACAATTCTTCTTGAAGTGCACGATATGGAAAACCTTCTCAAGGTCCAACAGCACATCGGATTTCCGCATGCCGGATATTGCTTGCTTGGAATCAACAATCGTAATTTAAAGACAATGAAGACCGATTTAACCCACACATTACGTATGATTGATGTGGTTGATGACCCAGCCATAGTTGTAAGTGAATCTGGAATTACCTCAGCGGAAGACCTCGACAAACTACGGTCTGTAGGGGTGCACGCTGTATTGGTTGGCGAATCACTTATGAAAGAACCCTGCCCTGGCGAAGCACTTTCAAAACTCATCCGCATGAATCCAACGTAACATAGAAGACAACCATGATTACACTCTCAAAGCAAGACAATATTGTGACACTCTCCCTGAATCGACCAGAGAAACATAACGCGCTCTCGCTTGCGCTGATTCAAGCATTGCACACCGCACTTGACGAAGTTGAAGCGGACGACGAGATGCGGGTCTTTATTCTTACTGGTGAAGGTCGCTCCTTTTGCGCAGGTATGGATTTACAAGGTGTTATCGATGACCCAGATGCTATGCGAGAAATGTTGCAGTTATTAGCAACTGCATCCCAGCGAATCCGCAAACTTTCCGTGCCAACGATTGCCTGCGTGCAAGGCGCGGCAGTAGGCGGTGGATGCGGGCTCATGATTATTTGTGATTTCGCGTTCACACATCCTGAGGCAAAAGTTGGATACCCAGAAGTTGACTTAGGTGTTTGCCCAGCAGTTGTTGCGCCATGGCTCATCAAAAAAATAGGTGCTGGTAAGGCTCGCTCAATGCTTCTCGCAGGCGGAACAATGTCTGGCTTGCAAGGGTACGAAGCTGGACTGGTAACGCATGTCTGCGATAAAGAGGGGCTCAGCGCAGATGCGCTTGCGTTCGCGCATATTCTTGCTCGAGGTGGCAAAAACGCAATGGCTGTGACAAAACGGTGGTTGAACGAACTTGACGGCTCTGTAGACAAAGAAGTTCTCACGAAAGCGGCAAATCTCTCGGCAGATATCATTGCTGGCGATGAGGCTCAAAAACGCCTAAAACCGCTCTACAGCAAGCAATAACCCGCTTTTTTTGACTTGGTCTTTAACTTGGTCTTTGACCAGGTCAAAGACCAGGCGAACCGGTGAAGTCCGGAATTTGGTACAATGAGGGGCGCGGCATTCCAAGCCGGTTTTACTGTTTTTTGGGGGTACGTACGTACGAACGAATAGAGAGATTTATGACCACTTCAACGCAACAACATAGCCTTCAAATTGATGTCAGCGATACAAATATCGCGACAATTTGGCTTAATGGTGGCGAACGCCCTGTTGTCGTTCTGGACAGGGACCTTATTCAAAGGCTCAATACGACCCTTGATGCTCTCGCTCAGATGGATGGAATCAAAGGCCTCATTCTTCGCAGCGACTGTGCGCGTGTTTTTGTTGCTGGAGCAGACCTTGCTGAAATTAACGGTCTTGATGATCCGGGCCTGCACGCATACCTTGCATTTGGCACAACCGTATTCGGGCGTATCGCAGACGTACCATACCCAACAGTTGCGCTTATCAATGGAGCAACGCTCGGTGGTGGTTTAGAAATAGCGATGCATTGCGATGTACTCATCGCATCAAAAGAAACAACAAGTGGAAAGCCGTATCCAATTGGTCTGCCTGAAGCTGGCCTTGGTCTTTGCCCTGGTTGGGGCGGATCGCAAATGCTGGCATCTAGAATTGACGCTGAAACTGCAATAGTTGCAACTGCAACAGGCAAACCTTTCCTTTCGACAGATATGCCAAGTGGTCTTGTCGCCGAACTTGTTGCTACTCCAGAAGAATTGCAGAGCGCAGCAGAGAATTGGTTACAAC
>JABJDN010000076.1 GCA_018665385.1 Phycisphaerae bacterium
AATTGTAGTCCCAACAATATCTGCTGGCATCAAATCGGCTGTACATTGGATTCGGCCAGTCGACATTTGCAATGCCTCGCCAATAGTCTTTACAAGCAACGTTTTTCCTAGACCAGGAGGTCCTTCTAATAGAACGTGTCCGTTTGCAAAAATAGATAGTAGGACAAGATCGACAACTCGTTTCTGACCTACGATAGTTTGTCCAATTTCCTCGCGAAGTCGCATGTACCCCTCGCGAACTATGCTGCATCCATGCTGTACATCTTCTACAGTTCGCACTTCGGTTGGAATATCTTTGGATGAATACATTACTCATCACCTTCTTGAGAACTACGCTTTCGTTTGTTTTTTAGCAACTTGCTTAGATTATCGTCCCTGTTTTCAATTGGCTTCGGTGAATTCTTTTGTTCCGTGGGTTGTGTTGGAGTTTGCGTATCACTGGGCGTAGCTATTTCTTGAGCTGTAGTGGGCTTATGCACTTTCCGAAGAGCCTCTACCGAACTTCCTGTGACACGCTCAACGGGCGCGAGCATCGACTGCACGCTCTTTGTATCTATCCAAAGCCTTCTAATTGCAACATCTAACACTAACATGCATGCGGCTACTAGCGCGAGTAAGTCCCACATTGATTTAGGGCTCACTGGCTGCGAAATTGTAGACGCATCGAACAACGAAACAAACTCCATATCCTCTGACGCAAGCACCCTCCCCCCAGTTTGTTCTGCAAGTTGTCGCAACAACGATGCATTATGCATTGTCGTTGCAAACTCTTTCGGATACGGCACGGATACTGCGGTGGGAATACGCCCAATTGAATTTCCACTTGAATCAAGGAATGCTACATTTACTAGCCAAGCACCGGTTTCTGTAACGTCAAACTCTGCTCGGTATTCTCCAGGTCCTGTTTGTTGAAGTGAAATCTGCTTCGCTTCACCACTCGGGCTAATGACTGCTGCTTTAGATTTCATGAAATTCAACATAGCATTATCTTCATCGACAGCAACAAGTCGTACTACCGCTCGGTCGCCTTCTACTATCGAACTTATCGACATGTTTGGTGGCGAAGCGCCACGCATTGACCAGCGTACAAGACCTTCCCAGAACTCTGGAAATTCAGACCATGTAGGCCACTGGGTTGCCCAGCGATTTCCTAGATCAGAAGTGAATGCAATCGATTTCCCAAGGCCAAAATGCCACCATGCAAGCAGCGGGTCATCACCATCACTTACAGGAACCATCCATGGGGTTTGAGCAAAGCCGCCCTTCGTCCCTGCAACTACATAGCCACCTATTTGTGGAACAGAACTAATTCCTTGCACTGGACCAGTCAAACTTGTCTGCACGGTAACGGGCCATTCAGACCCTTCTTGCAACAAGGAACGTGAATTCAATTGCGCTTCTTTGATAAAAATACTCGGTAATTTATTCGGGTCGTTCACCATATAAAAGCGACCGCCTGTAACTGTGGCGATGCCTTGCATTTTTTGTCTATCTGTTGGCGAGCCGTGCCCACCAACCATCACGGTGGTTACAGATGCACCTACTGCTTGGTATTTACCTAACAATTCTTGCGATGGGCCAATAGGGTCGCCATCACTAATAATAATGACATGTCGTTGCGCTGCATCTAATTTTTGTAAACCCGACAGAGCTATTTGCATCGGTGAACCGAAATCCTGCATATCGCCATAGACCAAACTATTGATGGCGTCCATTGCTTCAACTTTGTCGCCTGCAAGTTGCAACGGCAAAGTCCAACCTGAATTATTCAATGTTGAAGGCCCACCATTCCAATCGTATTCAATTATGCCCACATAATCGAGAGCACTTAAGGAATCCACTGCCGCTTCAGCCATCCGCTTACCCCAGTAATTCCCTTCTGGCATTTCGCATGAATGCATTATCAATGCAAGTGCTCCACGTGGCAGCTGTCTTGTTTGAGGAGGCTCGCATGAAATGGGCATCGCTTGTTCAAGCTGAGAACCAATCCAGCCGCCAGCACCAAAAGCACTTGGTCCCCCTGTGCATATCAAGCCACCGCCCACATCGTGAACAAATGAAAACAAAAACTGTTCTTGTAAATCATCAAGGGCCCAACGTGGGATATCGGCGAGTATTACAGCATCAAAATCGGTATAGGCGATGCTATCTCTTGGCATATCATGCGGTGAGCGAGTTTCCACATGCAATCCTGCGTTCTCCAAAATCGTAGACAGATGTTCAGAACTTTGTGGGGTTTCAGTCACAAGCAGTATCGTTCCACCTTGGGTTACGAATGTAACTGCCACTCCAGAATTGTTCGCAGAAATAGTATCGGTTCCAGAATCGGGCACCCACATTGCTTCAAATTTCTGAGGACCACTTTCACGAATAGGGATATCAAATAGAACCGCGTTCACACCAGATTGAAGCGCCATGAGAATCCCCTTACCTGCACTATCTGGCGAAACATCTATTTCATGACCATTTTGTAAAAGGTGCAAGACTCCAGAAGCATCATTGACACTTCGCACAATAATGCGAACCGGAACAGACTCGCCATACCTTGCTTGCGATGGAGCAATCACGCGTTCTATCATTACTTCGTTTTGGTGATCGTATACAAGTGGTAAAACGTCGATTGGTACACCATTCGCTTTAGCAAGGTTTGCAACAGATAACACTTGACCTGCCGTTTCATTGCCATCAGATACTACTAATATTCTTGATGCTGTATCGTTAGGCAACAATGCCATCGCCATTTGAACGCCTTTAGAAATGTTAGAAGCACTTGGATCAGGTTCACTAGGCGCGGGTTCAAAGATAGTCGCATGATCTGGCATTGAGCCAATCGCTACTTGCTTTCCAAAACTTATCACTGCTAGACGATCTTCCGGACCTCTATTTTCTGCAGACGTCCATTTCTTTAATGTAGCCACGACATCTTTTTGAATATCTTTTGGAATCGACTGACTTCTATCGACAACAGCAATTACAGTAACACCTTTTCCAGTTTTCTCCCAAACTGGGCGAGCAATTGCTACAGCTAACAAGATTACTATGATGCTTCGGCTAACAGTGGAAGCAATTGCGCGACCTCGGGCACCTCGCCGCTGCAGACCGCTCCAAGCAAAAAGTATGACAGGTACAAGAAGCACGAGCAATATTAGCCAACCTGGCCTATCAAATTGAAGTGGTAATTCCATTATTTGTTCATCATATAGGGCAGAACTTGGAGCCGGTTGTTTCCAGTGTCGGCAACTACGATACCATCACCACTTTTTGCGATTCCCCAAGGCGTACGGAGAAACCCAACATCGCTTCCAGCGCTTCCCCAAGTGCCAAGCGACTCTCCAGAACGAGAAAACTGATGCAGTCGGTTGTTTCCAAATTCACACACAAGTATTGTCGAAGGCGTGTCAAGCAAAATCCCATAGGGGTACAGTAATTGTGTTGAACCCCTACCAACATCTGAGATAATCTCTACTACTTCTCCCATAGGGGTTAAGACGACAACTCGATGGTTTCCAGCATCTGCAACGTACAATAATCCATCGGTATCAACAACTACAGATTGAGGTCTTCGAAAAGAAACTAATTCACTGGAATACGCACCAATCGTACGAATGTAATTGCCTTCTGTATCGAACACGCTAATTCGATCATTCCCACCATACTCAGAAACGTACACTTCATCCTGCTTGCCAAATGCGATATCAGTCGGGTATAAAAACTGACCTTCGCCTGTTCCGTATTCGCCAAACGATAGTATCTCTTCTCCTTCTTGGCTTACAACTAACACGCGGTTCTGATGCGTATCTGCGATCCAAATGTTACCTGTTTCATCTAGCGATAGACCGGTTGGATACCCTGTACCAGATAGCTCTAGTTCGATTGCTGAAATGAATTCGCCTGCGTGATTGAATATTTGAAGTTTGCCAGATTTATCAATCACAACGATGACATCGTCATTTGAATCCATCGCCCTCGGTGTAACGAAATGTCCGTTTGAAAGGCCTGCACTTCCAATCACAGATATATTTTCAAGTGGTGTCTGTTCGTATTGTGTACATGAATAGGGTAAGCACACAGCTAGAAGGAGCACCACTGCATATCGTTTTGAGCATAAAAAAACTAAAATACCACCGCTAGCAGTGAGCAAAAGCATCACACATAAAGCAGAAGAAACAATTTGAGGGCGCTGGTAATGCATCGCATTCAATAACGCAACTGCAATTGGCTGATTCGTGGAAGGTGGTGAAAGTTGGGCAGTAAGAGCAACTTCTGAAAATGACATTGCGATAGAAATTGCAACAACAGCGCAAAGTGCTTGCAGCAACTTGGGTTGTAATGCACGAAAGAATAACAAGATCGACCCTGGAGAGTCTAACTGTAGCAACGTACTTGTAGTTTGATTGCTTGCTATCCAACGCCCTGCAAGTGCACCGACAAAACCAATTTGGGCAACCTGCGCAAAAATCAATACCACCGAACTCCGCTGTATGGAATCTATTCCCAACAATGTCCAGCAATTCCAAACAGCATACCCAATGATACTTGCAGGCAAGAACGCAACAAATATCCATGAAAGATCGAACATCGTTGCCATTATCCGGACTCTAGCCCGCTGGCTTGTGTGTAAAGAAACTGAAATGGGCAAAATGATGCCAACAAATAGTGCCACTTCCACTGCGTTCTTGGCACTTATAAAAATATCCCCTGCGTACTGAGACCATAGTTGGAAACCATCTGACCGAATAGATAAGAGTGCACCTACAAGCAACGGTAGACATGTTAAGAATAACCAAGCAATCAGTATGAGCCGCGAAGAACGGTACGAGCCGACAATTCCTCGTGAGCCCGCCTGCATGCTTTGAATTAATGCATACACGGCTAACAAAGCGAAACAAATTCCCATGACAAAAAGCATTGGGACATCAAAAACACTGCCTCCGCTTGCTATAACAGCACGTAACTCATTGCCTATACTTGGAATTTGTGCTAAATCGAAACAAGTTGTATTACCCGCTGTAATTGAGGCAACTAAAAGTAATGCAAACATCAGTTGTTTTCTATCAGTAACAATTCTATGCAAGCATTTTTCTACGCAAGACGCCCCATCTAAGTCGTGCAGAATTTGAGTTGCATCACGGCCACGCAATGACGAAGAAGCGAGCAATGCAGGAATTGGCCATGACCAAGACACGAAGGCAAAAAATGCGCAGACCTTAGTAGCGACTCCTAATGCGTCGTGCTGTACAACATATTCATGTAGCCACGAGCCAGCAGGCCATGCTTGCCACCATGTATAAAACATTGCATACGCAGGAATCGAAAGCGACATAAGCAACACAATGTTAAAAGCGAAATAAGCTCTTGGCTTTACCGTTGCCAAGCGTACACCAATCGCCCATCCTATGGCGACAGATACAATTGCTACTCCGAAAGACCATGTAAATGTTTGCCAGAAAACATCTCCAACATGAATTGAATACTGCTGCACACCGTTCTCTGCACGATGAAACAAAAGAATACATGCTGGAAACAATAATAAAACAACTGCAAAAGGTATCGCAAGAAAGCGAAGAAATTGCAACGAATTCAGTTTCACTTTGCTAATAATTCCATTGTATGCTGCACTGCTTCAGCAGAGTATTCCTCAGCCACAGAAAAGTCTACCTGTAAGGGATCATCAATAATCAATCTTGGGAACATTTCCTTTACGGAGTCTTGTAATGGAAAGTTGCGCGAGTCAGAATTCGCAAGCAAGATTGCTACTTCATCGCTTAGCAAAAATGCCGCAAACGCTTCTGCATTGATTGGGTGTTTACAACCTTGCAATATTGCAACGGTGTTAGGTATAAGAAGTGTCCCTCCGCCCACACCATCGTGATGCCTAGGCATATACATAGCAACAGAATTACCTCGCGCTTGCGATGCGTACACATCGTCTGAATCTGTCATGGCGTATTTCGCAACGCCATCCACTACCGCCTGCACAGTGGCAGAATTACCGCCTAAATATGTTGCGTTGTTCATTCTTTTGAATAACTCATCACGCCTTGTTGGAAAAGATGCCATCACGGAAACATGCGTGAACGTAGTACCAAATCGAGGATCGGCGATCACTGCAGTATCGTATTGCCACCAATACAATGGCAATTCTGAAACGTCTGTTACTTCAGGGTCGTACGCAACCACTCGAGCCCTTGGCGAGAAGCCAAACCACAGGTATTTGCTGTCTCGATACTCTGAAGGCCAATCCTTGAACCTTTGTGCAGTGCACGGAGCTAGTGCATCATGGCGCGCGAGTTGTATCGTGCCAAGTATTTCAGAAGACCAAAATACATCTGCAACTGGATTATTTTTTTCACGCAAAATACGTTGCACTAATGCAGTCGTCTTTGTTGACTCAGTATCACCAACCCATTCAACAACTACACCGGTTTTATTCGTATATGCGTCAAAAATTTGGCGAGCAATTCGTTCATCTGCTGATACATACACAACAACTGTGTTTTGGTCCGAATGAGGCCCAGTACAACTTCCTAAAAGAAGGGCTACAAGACTACTTATTTGTTTCGGCATCATCATCTGATGGTTCTGTCAATTCTTCAAGTTGACCAAAATAATGCCTAAGGAGATCATGGTATTTTCGAGGCACTTCTTCATCAATAATCGCTTGTTCAGAATCACGTTTTTGTGACAATACTGTTTCTCGAACTGTTGCGAGAGAATCGTTTGTTGTCAATAATCCACCCTTGAACAATTGACGTGCAATAATCGTTCCCTCTAAAGTTTGTACAGGTGTTTTTTTTGCCACAGTTGTAGTTTCTGTTTCTTTCAACGGGTTATTACCACCGTTGCCTGCGCCTTCGCCGCCAGTGCCACCTTTATTTGTGCCATTGGCTCCGCTGCACATACTTTGTGCTGCATTTTGGCAAGCGCTAGCAGCCATCTTCGCTTGCTTCTGAAACATTTTCATGGCTTGTAACTTTTCAAGCTCGCTCGCCATTCCTTCTCCTGGCTTTCCGCTCGCGCATTCTTTGCAACTTTTACCCATTTTCTCGCACATTTCAGAAGCAGTTTGTTGTGCTTTTAACAACTCAAGTAATTGCTTCTTCTGCTCTTCTGTCAATTCTTTCGAATTCTCAATTGCCTTGAGCGCTGCATCCATATTATCTGCTAAATTTGCGTTCATGCCTGCAGCAGAAAGAGCAGAAGCCAACGCTTCATTTGATTCAGATAATTCTTGCAACTGCTTCGCTAAGTCTTCAAGTGATTGCTTAAGTTGTTCTTTTTTTTCTTCGCTTAACTCTTCTGAGTTAAGTTGCTCTTGCAATGATTCGAATTTTTTTTTCGCGTCATCAAACTTACTGTTTTTCAAATCCGCAACCAAGGGTTGCATGCTGGCTTGAGAAGGAATTTTAAGTGCGTTCATCCGTTGTTGCATTTCTTCGAATGCTAAAGCGGATTCATCATTCAATAGTTCGTCAAGACGTTTTTGCACATCCGTAATATTTTTTAATGCTGTGCGACGTAGCGATTCAGCGTCTTGATCTGCGTGAACATCCGTTGCAGAAAGCGCTTCAAGTTCTTCTTGAAGCGAGTCTGAAAGCAATTCATTTTCTTGCAATTCTTCAAGTACTAGTTCTATAGATGATTCTATTGATTCGTTCGTTGCTAACTGTTCGTTTTGAGAATTAGCAGTAGTCCCACTGAGCAAATCCCACTGGCCCATAAATAGCACTACAGAAGAAAGAACCAAAAGGCTGCATATTGTTGCGTACGCTCTTGGTATCGCAAGGGGAAACATAGTTGCGATTTTTGATTGCACGTTCTGGGATTGTGCAAATGCAATTGCATCGTCTACAACCGCTTTGCAATACGGCCCTGCTTCGTTTTCACTACTCAAAGCGGAAGAAAGTCGGTCTCGCAATCCGAGCCTTGCGTCTACTTCAGTTGCTGCTTCGATTGTTGAAACAGATCCATTCAACCAGCTCCGTACAAGTACCAGCCCAATTGCAAAGGCAATAAAGATAGATGCATACTCCCAGGGAATTTTCGCTGTCTGCCCCACCCTATCGAAAATTGTGAGTACAAGTATTGCAACCGAGAGTATGACAAACCCAACCACGCTCATTTGAAGTGTTGCGTTAAGTTGCATTCGCATGCGAGCGCTGTTTACAATGTGATAAATCGTTTTCATTGCTATCTCACTATAAATTGTACGCTAGAGAACTAATTTACGACTGAATTAATTGTATAAGTTGCGCTTTTACCTGCTCTAACGGCATAAACACGCGTGCACCAGCAGCATGCACATGACCGCCACCCTCAAAATTACCTGCTAACTCATTCACATTAATGAGTGTTCCAGCTTGCCCAGGTATTGCTGGTTTCGACCGAAAACTTATTTTTGTAACACTCGGGTCGCTATCGGTCAACAGTACAGCCGCCTGAATATTTTCAAGAACGAGTGGTGTATTCACAAGGCCGACAATGTCTGTGCTCGAACCATTGGTTTCTTGAAAGTCCGCGCATCGCAATTCCATAATCGCAACAGATCCAACATACTCCACCGATGCAAGCATTCGTTGCAGTAAACCCATCCGTGCAGGACGGGCAGTTTCTTCAAGCATTCGATATAGCTGGTACCTATCAATTCCTTGTTCGAGTAATTTCGATACATCAGCGAAGCACCTAGCATCTGCATTTGAAAAACGGAACCAACCAGTATCTGTTCCAAGACCAATAAACAGAGCTTCAGCAACTGAATTTCGTCCAGTACCCAAACTTATATTCATTTCCTCAAACAACGCGAGTACCACCTGGGTACATGCAGCTGCAGATACATCGACAACGCGGTCACCGGCAACATCGTCACCGTTAGCATGGTGGTCTAGACCGATTACTTTTTCTTTTCGTTCTCGTAACCAAGGCGCGAGCGCCTCTAGCTGAGACCATGCACCAGTATCAGCGACAATGATAAGATCTGGCTCATCGGTTGGGACCCCCTCTTCTTCTAACAAACGATATTCAGAATCGCCAATGGCTAATTTCAAACTATGTTCCACTGGTCCGATGAAAAGGCTTACAACTTCTTTACCGATGCTTTGAAGTCCCCTCGCAAGACCGATGACCGAACCAATGGCATCGCCATCAGGTTTTCTATGTGTTGTGATTACTATTCGGTTTGCTTTTGTAATTCGTTCCGCAAGCAATGCGTAACTTGCTGTTGATTCGTATACGTCTGTTTGTGATGTCATGAATTGCTTTCTGTCAGAGTAATTACTTGCTGAATATCTTGCTGAATTGCCGTCTTCAGTGCGTCTACTGATTCGAACTTCTTTTGGTCTCGAATCCAATGTGCCATAGTAACACGCAAGAACCAGTCATACCTACCAATTTCACCATCAAACCCAATGATGTGCACTTCGCACACTCGTTCGTGTTTTCCAAATGTGGGTTTTGTTCCAATGCTAATTGCACACGAATATGTTTCGCCTTGAATCTCTGTAACTCCAGCATATATTCCATTTCTAGGAAGCATCGAAGAAACGTCTGCTAGATTCGCTGTTGGAAACCCGAGTGTTCTGCCTCGCTTGTCGCCTTCGACGACTGTGCCTTCAATTGAATAAGACCTTCCTAGAACCATCGCAGCATTAGCAACAGCACCATCTTCTAACAACGCTCGAATAACTGAGCTACTCGCTCGAAACAGCTCTTTTTTATCTAATTTTATTTTTATTCCATCTATTTCTATGCATGCAAAACCATGCATTTCCCCCAATGATTGAAGGGTTGTAAAGTTTCCGGATCTCCCTTTGCCAAACCGGAAACCGGACCCCTCAACGATCACTGTTGGCACATAGGTACGAACAATGTCTTGGATAAACACTTCAGGAGTGGTATTCAGCAGTTCTTTATTGGGTGTAATTTGATGTACCTCGTCGGCACCTGCTTCAAGAAGTAGACCCTGACGCTGTTTAAACGACGTTATTCTTCCAATTTTGATATCTGGACGCAAAATAGCAACTGGCAAAGGATCGAAACTTAGCAAAATCACTTTGCCCTCGTTGCCGACAGCTTCACGTGCTGCCCTGACGAGAGCTACGTGTCCTATATGGACGGCATCAAAATTGCCTATGGAAATTGCTGTTTTCACGATACTAGTATTCTGTAGAAAGTGTGCACGATATTCGGAAATCCAAAACAATGCGAGTTGAATTGCAACCATCAAACGGTTCTAATACGCAAATGGCAACCCAATCAAAGCAACCAATCGGTCAAAAACCTGAAAAACCCAACTTGGTCATTGAAAATGTCACTGACAGTATTCGAAAAACTGCCGAGGAAACTGTCCCATGGTTCCTAGAACAGATGCCATTAATGTATTTTCAAGATACAGATGAGCAAACGCAACTGTCCCACCTGAGAGCAATCATCGCTGAAAAAGCCTCTGGCAGACCAATCGAACTTACCCTTAAAGCAGAAGACTCTTCTGAATGGACCTTCATGCGCCCACGCGATTACCCTGGTGTTCTCGCAGATCTTATGAGTGAACTCCCTTGGGATAGGCCGTTGCGTGCGGCGAAAATTCATACAGCTGAAGATGGAACTCTTGTCTTAGACACTTTTGAATTTGGCGAGCCACTACCCTTCACTTCGGACCACCCACAATACGAAGCAAAAGTAGAAAGAACACTTGCGTACGCAAATGAAAATCTACCCGATTGGACCGACTCACAAATTAGAAATTACTTTGCGTCTTGCTCTGAAGATTACGCGCTTACTATTACACCGTTTCGAATGGCGAACCATTGGCAACTTGTCCAAGAGTTAACTGGAACAGATGGAACTAGTGTTGCGATTGAAGCTGAAGACGATCCAAACCTTAGCCGAATTATCGTTGCAGTAAGTAATTCAACTCGGCGCTCTATGTTGCAACGCATTGCAACTCGCTTGAGTAAATCTGGAATCAATATTCATCGAGCGTATTTGGACAGTGTTGACGATGGAGCAAATGGTTGGATAACGCTCGTTGGCTGTGTTGTTCAGGGACCAGACGGAGGCTCTATAGATGAGAACTCTCCTCTTTGGAAGGAAGTCCGCGGAGACTTGCTCCGGTTGAAGTGGCTAGATCAGCGCACCGTGCGCCTTGGGTATAGCTTTAAAGAACTGACGCTTCCGTGTGCTGAAATAATTACAGCGTTATCCGATTTAATCAATCAATACCTTGTTAAAAAGAACCCATACGCGTTTAACCCAACTCGATTAGATACTCTTGTCAGAAGCAACATTACTCTGGCAATATCGATTGCTTCCCTATTCCAAGATAGGTTCAATCCGAGCAACCCGTTGCAAGATAGCGAGTACAACGCAAGAACTGCTGAACTTAAAGAATTGATTGTGAACACGGTCGACCTTGAAGACGCCAGAACAGTGTTTAACGTCATGCTTGATGCTGTTGATGCTGTCAAGCGAACAAACTTGTTCATAGAAGATAGATACGCGCTCTCGATGCGAATTGATCCATCGCTTTTAACAACTGATGACCGACCCGAATGTCCGTTTGGTGTATTTTTTGTGCACGGCAGAGATTTCAATGGCTTCCATGTTCGTTTCAGAGATATCTCACGAGGTGGCGTTCGTGCAATACATCCGAAGGGAATTGAACAATTCACCCACGAGCAAGAGCGCTTGTACGACGAAGCGTACAACTTGGCATTTGCGCAACAACTCAAGAATAAAGATATACCTGAAGGCGGCTCTAAAGCGGCCATCCTCGTTCACCCTAACGGTCGCGTAAGCCGAAGCGTAAAAGCATTCGTCAATTCACTTTTAGATTTGATTACACCTGAAGAGCAAACAAATTCAAAAATTGTGGATCGTCTTCATCACAAAGAACTCATTTACTTAGGCCCAGATGAAAACATCACACCTGAATTGATAGATTGGGTTGTTGACCGCGCCCGCAGGAGAGGCTACCCAATGCCAACGGCATTGATGAGTTCCAAACCAGGCGCAGGCATAAACCACAAAGAGTTCGGCGTTACTTCAGAGGGTGTCGTAGTCTTCTTAGATACAGCACTGCGTGCTCAAGGTATTAATCCAGATACATGTGACTTCACAGTTAAAATCACAGGTGGTCCAGACGGCGATGTCGCTGGCAACGGAATACGGATTCTTCATCGAGAGTATGGCGACAGAGCAAAAATTCTCGGCATTGCTGATGGCTCTGGCTGTGGCGAAGACCCAGACGGTTTAGACCACAATGAGCTTCTTCGATTATTTGAAGAGTCACTACCAATTGCAAATTTCGATAAGTCCAAATTAGGACCACAAGGATCGATTACTTCTGTCGAAGACCCTGAAGGTGTGCATCTACGTAACACGTTACACAACAGAATTGAATGCGACGCATTTATCCCCTGTGGTGGCCGCCCTGCAACAATGCACGCGGGCAACTGGAAAAACTATCTTACAGAAGACGGAAAACCAAGTGCAAAGTTGATTGTTGAAGGAGCAAATTTGTTCCTCACCCCGAAGGCACGCACAGAATTATCAAATGCAGGGACACTCATTCTCAAGGATTCTTCTGCAAATAAATGTGGTGTCATTTGTTCCAGTTTTGAAATTGGCGCGTGCATGTTGCTTAATGAAGAAGAATTCATGGAGATCAAAGAGACATTCGTTGAGCAAGTACTTACTCGATTGCGATTACTCGCACGAGCCGAAGCGGAGTTACTTGCACGTCTGCACCAACACCACCCACACTCACCTCTTCCAGAAATGAGTATCCAGATAAGTAAAATCATGGGTAGAGTTTCAGATTCGATTATTGCGAACTGGGACAAGATGAGCGAAATCCAAACCAAGAAATTACAAAAACTTGTACTTGAACATTTGCCTCAGGTGTTACTAGAAAGAGTTGGTGATAGAGTGTGGACTGAAATGCCACAAGCATATCTACAGTGGATGATGGCAAAAACACTCGCAGCCAAAATTGTCTATCGCGAAGGTTTTGAATACCTTGAAACTATGGAAGACGCTGACTTAGCGGGGCTAGCATTGCGATATCTGGACCTTGAAGAAGAGCGGGATTCGTTAACAAATGATATTCTCAAATCAGATTTGCAATATAAAGACAGGGTAGCTGCGTTGTTACACGATGCAGGTATATTCTCAACAATGGGCCGCAAGCACTCATAAACTGCGGCTTCACAATCTACTCTCAAAAGGAGGCTCTCATGCGTACTCAACTTTTAGCTTTTATAACAAGCGTCGTTACCGTTGCTTCTGCCACTTCCGCACAGGTTTCGTTAGAAATGGAACCACTTGAAGCAAATAGTTTCATAACGGACATCACCCTCTACAGGGGGCGAGCGGCAATCACTCGATCAGCTACACTTGATCTTGACGCAGGCGGATACTCAATTTTCTTCCGAGACCTTCCCTCCTCGGCGTATTTAGATTCTGTGCAAGCAAGCGTTTCTGAAAATGCGAAACTCCTTAGCATTGACACTTCTAGTACGCCGATTGCAAAAGACAACAGCAAACTCCTCAAAGAAATTCTCGCTGAACTAAAAGATTCCCAGGCACAATTACATAATGCAGGCGCACAATCGGAATCAATCAAAGTGCAAAAGGATTTATTGAAGACTTTGATAGACCATGCGTCAAACGACAAAAAAGAAAATGTTGACCTTGCAGTGCTTCAAGAACAACTCGAGTTCATAGGATCCAATATGACATCGTTGGGCGTCGCACAAATAGAAAATGCAAACACGCAATCTGAACTGCAACAGCACATCCAGATGTTGCAACGAAAAATTAACAACCTTGGAAACTCTAGCAAGACACAGCGAAATGCCGTTGTTGATATTGGCGTTGCAACTGCAGGCACTGTAACTATCGAGCTCACGTATCTTGTTAATAATGCAACTTGGAGCCCTACGTACTCCATTCGTGCAAACAATAAGGCCGACCTCATTACCATAGAGTACGACGCAGATATACAGCAAAAGTCTGGTGAAAATTGGGCTGATGTCACTATGACACTTTCAACAGCACAACCCCAGCAATCTGCTACTCCACCGATGCCGACGCCATGGTTTGTAGATGTGTATAGAGCGCCAGCACCTCCCGCAAACCAAAGCAGAAGATCGGCTGGGGCTGAAAACGATTATGTTATGTATAGTAAAGACAGTATCGTGGGCGAATCTATGATGGTTTCTGAAGAAACCAGTTATGCTGGCTTGGAAGTAGCAATGGCTTCCGCTAACGCTACTATCAACAGCGATGGCCCTGCTGTGAGTTTTACGCTACCTCGAAAAATTACAGTTACTTCCAACGCTCAAGATATGCAAACCACTTCTCTTGGAGCGTTTGAAACTGAAGCAAAATTATTCCGCATTGCAGTGCCCATGATTACTGACAGCACGTACATTCGAAGTAACGTTACCAATACAAGCGATTACATTTTGTTACCTGGAGTTGCTTCTATTTTCCATGGAAGCGATTATGTTGGAAAGACATCATTGCCCACCATCGCTCCTGGAGAATCATTTGACCTTGACTTAGGTATTGATCCAATCGTGATTGCATCCCGAGTACTACTTGAAAAAGATACTGTTTCAACAGGTCTTTTCTCAAGTGGCATCCAAACGCTGTACAAATATCGAGTAACTATATCGAATGGGCATGAGGAAACTATCGACGTACGACTCTGGGATCGCATGCCTGTCTCTCGCAACGAAGAGATAGAAGTGACCTTAAAGAACATTTCTACGCCGCTCTCAACGGACGCTCTTTACCTTTCATCTATGCGACCAACTGGACTTTTACGGTGGGACCTTCAACTTCTTGGCAACACAACAGGCAAATCGAGCACTGAATTGAGTTGGGCAGTAGATGTTGCTAGAAGTAACAATATCGAGATGACCCCACTTCCTGAGTAGATAAGTCACTTTTACTTGAATTGCCTTCCAAAAGAAGGGCCATTGAGCAATGACAAGAATTTGCCCGATTGGTACACTATGAGGTCCTGACTGGCGGTTTTTGATGCCGCTTCATATCTAGAACAGGATTACCATTCGATAACGGACAACGACCGCATGCAACAGACTACACGACAACTTCGATTACTCACAATTTGCTTACTCACAATTCTTGCATGTACGCCTTTTGCTTGCAAAGAAGGATCAGATAGCGAAAGTGGAATTCAAAATTCAATCTCTACACTTTTTAATGATTTGCAAAATGCAATCGCAAGTAACAATATCGAGGGGCTTGAAAAAGTCATTAGTGAAGCGAACAAAATTCGTCCGTCATTAAACTCTCAAACACAGAGCAAAAGTTTGCTCATCGCAACAGCAAAAGAAAAACTTGCAAAGTTGAAATTCATTCAACTTTTGACGCAATCACTCGCAATCACTACCAGTTTCAAGTTAGCAGAAGACCAAGCGTATCAAGTAGCAATACTGCGTAGCGCTGCTGATTCCATAGCTGAAGCTTCATCACTTACAAAACAACCTGTTACAGGTGATATTACTTCTGCCCAAAACGCAAAGCGCTCTCATTTTGATAAGCAACTTTCATCTGCATCAGCAGAAGTTGCATCGCTCGATTCCGAAAGCCAAGCATCACGCGATAAACAATACGGCCTTCGCGAAGAAGCAGAACGAATGCTCAACGATGCAGAAGATGCTGGTATAGTTGACGGGCACAAAACTTACAAAACAGGCATTCGTAAACTCAGGCAATCACAAGTTTTAGGTATGGACGCTGCAGCAGTCGAATTGCAATCCCAACTCTTAATACTTCCAAAGCAAGAAGATGCACAGGCAGAGCTTGAAGCTGTTGCTTCTATCCTAAACGGTATGAAGCAAACTGATACGCTACTTCAAGAACTTCAAAATTCTTCAGTACAAACTGCTGCAGATTTTAGACAGACCGCATCTCAACTCGACTCGCAAACTGCTGAGACAATGAACGATGCGCTGACCTTAGGAACTGATTTAACTAAGCAATGGAGTGAGCTTTCTACGCTCGTTCAAGACGCCATGAAAGGCTCATCACGGGGCGGATCACGAGATATACAGAAAACTTCAGATATCTGGAAGTTAGAACTTGAATGGACTCTGGGGCAAGTTGAGGAAGCAAAACGAACGCTCCTCATTGAAGAAGCAAGAGCAATCGACGCGCTTGTGGAGTATGGAATTATTACTTCTGCAGATAAGTGGCGTGAAATTTCAAACTCGCTTGCTACTGAAATTGAGCAAGCAACCATTAGTGCAATTTCAGCGTACGAAAATGCTGTGATGCACGCGAGCAACGCAGGTTCTCAAGGCATTCTACTTAAGCAACAACTTGAAACTCGCAAAGCATTACTGAGCGGCGAAGCGGTTACTCTTGCTCCCACGAATGCCGAGAGCTCTTCAACAACCAACACTACAACAAGCGGAGGCGGTTATGCAACTCCTCTAGAACTTGTAACTGCTTACAACAAAGCAATAAATCTTTCTTCCTTGGACGGCTCCTCAAATAATATTCCTTTGAACACTGTGTTGGTAGGGGCAAATACAGAGTCAGAACAATTAGTCACACTTTTGAACGGCTTAACACAATCTCTAAACAATTTGCTAAAAGCAGTCAAAATAAATCTTGGCGAAGATGCATTACAAGAGTTTATGAGTACAAATCAAACCAATAAGATGATGTACAAAGACATTCTGGATTCTATTGACCCCACTTCAATTACTGTACTAGACGATACAAGCGCTGCAGCAAGAGAAGTTGGCGGAAAACTTGTGCAACTTTCGAACTCTGGGCAAGGCTGGAAGGTTGCAATGGGCAAGGACACTACTCCTGAGGATGCGATGTTGTTTTCGATGGCGATACCAATGTTCACTACTTTCACCGAGGTAACAGACTCTCTTACTGCAAAAGTAAAAAGCGGTGAACTCTCTACAGTTGAAGAAATCAACACTGAAAGTGAAAAAGCCATGCTAGAAAATATTTCACCGTTCTAAAGCAGCATAAGCCTTTGCAGCACATCTTTAGCAGTTTGTTGCACAAGCGATTTTGGCCCTTCTGAAGCCATTTGTACTACAAGCGCATACATCTCGGGGCTCTCATTTTTTGTAAGAAAGTTACCTGCTACGATTAATGCGTTACGTTGCATCATTTCAAGCTTTGCTCGCTTCATAGAAGAGCCCTGGAATGCCTTGCGCCTTGCCTCCTCGTCCCACTGCAATACATCCATTATATCTAACGAAGAGTGTGTCGCTTTGTATGAGGGATGTACTTCTGCTTGTTGCGCTTTTGCTGTAGGTTGATTATGAGGGCACACTTCCTGGCAGATGTCGCACCCGAACATCCAATCTCCAATACTTTCATGGAATTTCGGATCAATTTGCGTTCTATGTTCGATAGTTAAATAACTAATACACTTGCGAGCATCAAGTTCCCACGGAGTTATTGCATCTGTAGGGCAAGCATCTATGCAACGAGTGCACGATGCACACGGGTCAACTACTTCTACGTCAGACGCCGCGAATTCTTTCGTAGTGACAATAACACCCAAAAGCATCCAACTACCGACGCTCTGTTCGAGAAGCAACGTATGTTTACCAATTGCTCCTAGTCCTGCCCTTGCAGCAAACTCTCGCTCTAGAATCGGTGCTGTATCAACGCACGCCTTGAATGTTTCTTCTGGATATTTCTTCTTCAACTCGTCACACACAATATGTAATCGCTTCTTCATCCCCTTGTGGTAATCTTGCCCGCGAGCATATCGTGCAATCTTTCCATGGCCCAAAGGCATATTCGGTTCCTCAATATCTCCATATCTATCGGCAACGCAAATAACACTTTTGGCATCAACCAATAATTTCTTTGGGTCTAGCCGGACACCAACGTTGCGTTCCATCCATTCCATTTCACCCTGCTTCCCTTGCTTAATCCACTCTTCAAACTCTTGTTTAAAGGCAGATTCATTTGCTACTACAACTCCTGCCAATGCAAAATCTTGAGCGAGGCACAAGTCCACTACTTGTTGAGATTGTTCAAGCATTTTAAAATTCTGGAGTTATTCCCGGCTGAACTAGTTCAAGTTTTGCATATTCCAGGACTAAATGTTTTACTCCACCACGGAATTTTACAGTTACAGTAGAGCCTCGTGGCCTTCGTATAATCCGCTCGACTTTGCCCACCCCAAAGCGTTTGTGACGAACGACTGAACCAAGTGCAATTGAGTCAGACTGTTGCGTGTTTGGATCAATATCTGGAATATCCCACGGGTCGATTGCTTGCTCTGTTTCGTAGGTTTTCCCAGACATTTCCCGAATGAAACGACTTGTGATTGTGCGTTTTGTAAGTCCGCGTTGCATTCTTCTGCGCGCAGTAGATAAATGGATATGCTTCTTTGCTCGTGTAACTCCAACGTAACAGAGCCTACGTTCTTCTTCCATTTGCGTGTCATCATGCAAAGCACGTTCGTGTGGAAGCATCCCTTCTTCTAGCCCAGCAATAGCAACGAAATCGAATTCTAACCCTTTAGAAGCATGCAGTGTCATTAAAGTTACTGCTCCATTTGCTGGGTCCACCTTATCTGCATCGCTTACAAGAGATACGTTTTCTAAAAACGCAAACAATACATGCATAGGAGTAGCAGCGTCTTCATCTTGGTGTTCTGCTTCGTAACGCTCTTCAAATTCAGATGCAGCAGAAACAAGCTCTTCCAAATTTTGCAGCCGATCTGCATCTTCTTCCCCTGCGTTTTTTGAATAGAGTTCTTCTAATCCAGACTCGCGTACTACTCGTTCCACTACATCTGCAAGCGAACCTGCAGCTGTCAGTGATTCTTCAGAACGGGCATCGATGTGCCATTGTCTGTATGTCTCAAAGAACTTTTTCATTGCGTTCACTGATCGAGCAGTAAAACCCTGCTCTTTTGAAACATTTGAAGTGGCCTCAAGCAAAGAAAACCCAAGTGAAAATGCGAGTTGTTCCAAACGTGCGATGGATGTTGCTCCGACACCACGCGTTGGGGTATTGATAATTCGCATAAATGCAACATCATCTTTTGGATTCACAAGTAATCGCAAATACGAAATTGCATGTTTAATTTCTTTGCGATCGTAAAATGCAGTCCCCCTTGCTACGACGTATGGAATTCCTTCAACGCGAAAGGCATCTTCTAACACACGGCTTAATGCGTTTACGCGATAGAGCACCGCCATCTCTCGTAACAATACGCCTTCATCACGCAAGCGAACTACTTCTTTAACAATTGCATCGGCTTCACAATATTCATCTTCGAATGACGCCACAACTGGTTCGCTACCATCTTCATGCTCTGTGAATAATTTTTTATCTTTGCGTTGCACATTATTCTCAATGAGCGCAGCAGCTGTTTTAACGATATTACCAGTTGACCTAAAGTTCCTGCCAAGCGGCACAACTGTGCCTTCACCGTAGTGCTCTTCAAAATCAAGTATGTTTGATATATCAGCGCCTCGCCACGCATAGATTGATTGATCAGGGTCACCAACTACACATATATTCCTATGTTTTGCTGCTATTTTGTTAGCAATTACAAACTGTGTGTGGTTTGTGTCTTGGTATTCATCGATCATAACGTATTGATACCGAGACTCTAAACTTTCGCGAACTTCTTGGTGATTTTCTAACAGCTTTGCAGTATGCATTAGCAAATCGTCAAAATCAACTGCGTCGTTACCGCGCAGAATACTGTCGTAGGATTTGTAAATTTTCGCGATTGACTTTGCATAAAAATCAGAAGCATCCTTCGCGAATGCATCTGCATCTATAAGTTTATTCTTAGCATTACTAATAACCGAAAGAACACCTGCTGGTTTAAAATTGGACTCATTCATTTGACAAGCTTTAATCGCTTGTTTTGCAGCACTGCGTTGATCGGCGGTGTCGTAAATTGTAAAG
>JABJDN010000197.1 GCA_018665385.1 Phycisphaerae bacterium
ACTGGTCTTGGTGTCTTCATCGGTCGCTTCTCTTTACAGGGGCAGGATCTTGACATGGCAGGTGGAACAGGCGTTTTAACATACAACCAAGGTTCGGGCACACCCGGTTACCAGATTGACTTTACTATCGACGGGTGCATAGCATGCGGTGACTCTGACGGAGATGGTATCCCTGACAATCAAGACGAGTGCCCCTATGATTCGGAAAATGATGCTGATGGAGACGGAATCTGTGGCGATGTAGATACTTGCCCCTACGATTCGGAAAATGACGCTGATGGAGACGGAATCTGTGGCGATGTAGATACTTGCCCCTACGATTCGGAAAATGACGCTGATGGCGACGGAATCTGTGGCGATGTAGACGCTTTCCCATACAACCCCAATGAATGGGCTGACTCTGATGAAGATGGCATTGGCGACAATCAAGACAACTACTTCGAGAACTATACACATTTCGCCTGCTGCGTAACCTCAAGTTGCTTCGTTGGTACAGATGTGCAATGCACCGCAGTTGGTGGCACGTGGATCATAGAAAATGAAAGTTGCGATGATTATGATTGCGTAGCACCTCCAGAAACTTGCGATGCAGATCTTGACGGCGATGGCGAAGTAAAAGTCGCTGACTTGTTACTACTCATTGGCGCATGGGGTGTTTGCCCGTAAGCGTTTTACATAACTGAGTCCACGTAATTATCACGTGCTATAGATACACAGAAAACCTCTGCCTAGCAGGGGTTTTCTTTTTCCCGTAAGAGTTTTACATAACTGATCCCACGTAATTATCATATGCTTCAGATACACAAAAAGTGCGCAGTAGTTATTTCGTATGGATATTGATGCCTGCAGTTCTAATAGCATCAATACATCGATCAATATGTTCGGACAATTCAACTCCAAGTTCTTCAATACCAACGGCTATATCTTCTCTTGAAACTGCAGCTGCAAAGTTCTTGTTCTTCAGTTTCTTTTTAACACTTTTAGCTTGCATGCCATCTAGTCCTGTTGGTCGAACTAAGGCGCATGCAACAATAAAGCCGGCCAATTCATCGACAGCAAATAATGTTTTTGCCATATCAGTTGTTCGATTCACTCCAGTGTATGTCGCGTGTCCAAGAATTGCTTCGATCACTTCCTCGCAAACGTCTGTGTTATTTCGAAGATACTTAACGCCAACAAAAGGGTGCTCTTCTACAGATGGATGTCTCTGATAATCAAAGTCGTGTAAGAGACCTGCAACAGTCCATGTATCACGCTCTTGCGCATCGCCAGTGCAATACGAATACATGCACGCAGCGACACATTCCATATGGGTACGAAGTGCTTCACTTTCAACCCACTCCATCATTAATGTTCGCGCTTCTTCAGGAGACATTGCTTAGTTGCACGGTCCCCAATTAGCTACGAGGATGAGAATATCCGCAACGTTAACTATTCCGTCTGCGTTTATATCTCCAGGATTATTGGAAGAACCCCAATATGCAATGAGCGCAAGAAGATCTTGCACATTAACACTCACGCCATCACCATTGACATCACCAATGCACTCGCATTCATCAGGAATACTATTGTTGTTAGCATCAGATCCACCAGCTGCAATGTCGCACGCATCAGGTATTCCATTACCGTTGCAATCCTGAACAGTCCCTTTTTTAATCTCATTCGAATCGTCAATGTCATTGGCGTTACAGTCGAGGAAATAGGTGTAGGTAACATTAAATTCATCGATTAACACATCCATGTCGATTCCACCGTTGCGAGCGGCGAAGCCGAAACTAAAGTCGGTAGTGTCCATGATTGAGCCCGTAAATAATTCCGTATTAATTCCCCACCATGTTTCATACCCTGGCCATGCAATGCCAACCTGCAGACCAGTATCGATGTTCCATGTAACTGTAACTGTTCCTTGATAGAAATCGTCTAGCGCCTGGTTATAGTCTGTATAGGTTCCAAGGTTGTACCACTCGTTTCCAAAATTTGTCCATGTAACACTCTGTCCACCCCATCGAGCATACACGCCAGAATCTCCGCCATAGGAGTCAAATCCAATAGACATCCCAGACCCCATAGTAGTGAAGCGATTCAATCCATATTCGCCGCCTTCCCATTGGTCCCCACTCATATCTGTCATGTCACCGAATAAAAAGGAAAACCCATCGCCTGGACCTCCATCATTCTTAAAACTCCATTTAAAGGTAGCGTCAAATGCGACAATGTGGCGCCCTTGATAATCTTCGCTCTTCCATGTTCCATAAGTGCCAGGTTGGCCGTCAGAGACGAGCTGTAAATCTGAATGATTGTTGTATGTAGTCACAAATGATGAACCATAGTGATTCCCATTAGCGCCACCATCAGAAAAATTTGTTCCACTCCAATCTGTGTAATGCGGGAGCATGGCGGCCACTGCAATTGACGTTATAGAAGTCGCTGCCAGTAGTTGATATTTCATAGATTCTTCTCCTCCTAGATAGATTCTCCTTTCAGTATAAATCAATATATTGCTATATCAAGCATTAAATATTCATAACTGAATCAGAGTGCCTTTATAGCCAAAGAAACAGCAGGGGAGCACTTGTTAGGTCAAAGAATGGATTTTTAGACCAATCAATATAATCGAAGGGTACAAACTAACGATGCTACAACACTAAGAAATCGATTAATTACTGTTTTGCCCACTCCAGATCAATAACAACAGCGCCATGATCGGAGGGAAACTCTCTATCGATTGTTGCCATGTTTTCGTCTTCCCAAACTACTGGTAGTACATGCGCAGAAGTTGGTTGAAGTGTTAGCCCATCTTTAGGCGTTGCGGGATTCTTTAGATACAAACGGTCAATCCGATCGAAACATTGGTCGACTTGTTCTTCGCCTTTTCCTTTGAAACGAAACATAGGTGACCATGTAACACCCGGATGTTGTACAGGGTTTGGGTGCAACATTCGAAATGTATCCGTAAAGCCAGCTGATGACATGGCTAGACTTACTGGAAGGGGCAGGGCTCTACGCCGCTTGTAGACGCGAGTAGTATCCACTGTCCAATCAAGGTGCGATGGGCAATTCCAATCTCCACCAACAAGTAATGGGATGTCCGCTTCAAGTTGGCCTGATTCACGCAAGTGTTTGATGATTGCAGTGGCTTGATTCAAACGATTTGAACCAACACGTTCAAGATCGAGTAGCTCCTCGTCAGTAATCGCAGGGTTTTCTCGAAGGGCATATGTAATATATGCTCGATAATCAATCCAAATCGACCATGCTAAAAATTCTCGTCCTTTTGCATCACGTATCTTTGCGCCAACTCCGTGCCATGCATGGTGAAAAAAAGTAGTTTCCAGTTCTAAGGGAGTAAGTACACATAAGTGTGTGCTTTCGCCTTGGTATTGATTCCATCCGAGTTCGCTTGCAAGCCACGCACCAAGTTTGGGGCGCTCATCGTTGATGTCGTAACTTTCTTGCAACAGTACAACGTCTGGTTTTGTTTCTCGAATAATCTTTAATGCTTTTTCGGCCCCCTGAGTAACGTCATTAGCACCATGTAGAGCATTCCAGACCATGACTCGCAGCGTGCCACTCTTCGTAGCCGCGTCTGTGGAATCTACTACTTTTGCGAAGCCCAGGCTCGTAATAGTGAAAGCAATAAAGACCGCTACTAGTTGCATATTTGAATATGACTTTAAAATACGTTGACACAATTTATCCATAATTGCTAGTGTATTCTAAACATTTCCAACTGGGGTGGGGAAGATCTAAATGGTGACTCAGTCGTCAATGCTTCCGATTTGCTTTCCCTGTTGGATTCGTGGGGCGACTGCCCATATAGAGTCTTGCACCTAACAAATGAATATTTTGCCCGGATATGAAATAGTTGCGAAACTTTCCCGAAG
>JABJDN010000093.1 GCA_018665385.1 Phycisphaerae bacterium
CGACTGTTCATTTATTGCTTTGTAATTAAAGAACTGTATGGCGGCGGCTAATAGGCAAAGAGGCAAAGAAACAGCGGCAAATAAGGTCCATTTAATTCGTTTTTGATTGTGTTTCATAAGATTAGGGCTATTAGCGTTTATTATTATACGGGAACAGCCATGATGAACAATCACAACGGTTATGTAACAAATATGAATCCCCCACCGCTTTATGAAACGTCCTTTCTTAGGAAAGGGCGTTTTTCTTATAATGGGCTCATGTATGGAATCACTTTATAGACGGGGAAGCATTATAATTTATAAAGAATGATTTTTATAAGAATAATAGCAGTACTTATTTTCACTTCCATTGGGGTAGCAATTATCACTCTATTGATGCAATTTTGTTAATTGACGGGGAAAATGTTCTATGCCAAAATTTATAGCAATACTTTCACCGGCAAAGACACTAGATATGAGCTGTATTCATAAGGCCAAGATGAGTAATTCTCGACTTGCATCACAAACGAAATTACTTGCTTTAAAAATGAAAAATTGCTCTTCGCTCGAATTGGCTACATTAATGAAAATCTCCAACAAGCTCTCTCAACTAAATGTTGAACGCTGGCAGGCTTTTGGCGACAAAAAGAATGAGACTGCTTCTGCAGTATTCTGTTTTCAAGGTCAGGTATATAAAGGTTTAGATGCTTCGACGTTGGATAAAAAAGCATTAGATTTTAGTCAAGACTGCATTAGGATTTTAAGTGGATTGTATGGACTACTTAGACCTTTAGATAAAATCGAAGCATACCGTTTAGAAATGGGCACGAGACTTAAAACGGACAAAGGGAAAAACCTGTATGAATTTTGGGGAGATGCAATTACAGATTTGCTCAGTAAAGACATCAAAAAGATTGATGCTCAATGGGTACTTAATCTAGCGAGTCAGGAATATTGCAAAGCTTTGAACCTAGATCAATTAGGAGTGCCAATCATTAACACTACGTTCCTAGAGAGGTCAGGCGGTAAGACACGTTTTGTCTCTTTTAGTGCTAAAACAGCTCGAGGTCTGATGGCTCGCTGGTTATGTATGTCAAAGCCAAAAAAATTAGATGATTGCAAAAAATTTAACGTAGGCGGCTATAAGTTTGATTTTTCAATGAGTGAGAATACTACATTAGTATTTGTAAAAAACAAAGTTGCATGATGTACTTATTTGATTTCCAATGCAATATATAGGCGAAATATCAGCTCTGGCAGCTTCCGCTTGTTGGGTAATTACAGCACTTGTGCTAGCTTCTGCTGGGCGTGTTGTTGGTGCAACTGTAGTGAACGCAGTACGAATATTTATAGCTATATGTATTTTATGCATTATTCATTGGATTGCTTACGATAATCTTTGGCCAGAAATTGATAATTTTTCACTTTTATATCTTGCTATCTCAGGTGTCATAGGACTTGCTATAGGCGATCAATTTCTATATCGAGCCCTTATCGATGCTGGTCCTAGGCTAACTACTCTTGTAATCACAAGTACGCCTGCACTTACTGCAATTATTGCCTTTGCGGTACTCCATGAGACATTAAGTTATGTTGATGTACTAGCCATGCTGCTGACTATGTCGGGTATTGCTATAGCCATTTTGACTAGAGGAGAAAAGAATGCAACCAAAAAATATCCTCGAGTTAAGATTGGGATCTTGTTTGCATTCTTAGGCGCACTTGGACAGGCTATTGGTCTTGTTTTTGCGAAGTTGGGCATGGAAGAATCTAACCCAGATATAGTACATACACTCTATCAATCTGGAGTTACTCCGCTATCAGCCACGTATATCAGAATGTGTTTCGGTGGAGTTGGGGCAATTGTTCTACTACTTTTTTACCTTCTTTTCAAAAGTTCAACAAGAGAAAAGAATTGTAGAATTAATTTCCAAGTATTTTTTTGCATTTTAGCGGGGACTATATTCGGCCCCGTGCTTGGTGTTTGGCTTGGTCTTATTTCCATAGAAAATATGGATACTGGGATTGCAGCAACTTTAATGAGTTTGTCACCAATTATGATATTGCCATTTGCTAAGATTATTGAGAAAGAGCAGATCACAACAAATGCTGTTGTAGGTGCGATAGTTTCTATAATGGGCGTAGCACTTTTGCTACTAAACTAATTTTTCTATTTTTAACCGTTACTCGCAGGGGCCCCAAGAGCCAAAAATGACAAGTAAATCAGATACATCCACGATGCCATTGCCATCGATGTCTGCACCGCACAAATCTTGATCAGTTTGTCCCCAAACACCAAGAAGCATTAGAATGTCTCCGACATCTCGAACTCCGCTGTTATCTAAATCTGCAAAGCATGTTTCTGTCAATAGCCAATGGTTCGCGTCACCTTTAACAAGGAGTTGCCCATCTTCGTTCGTCGCAACAACACGCGAAGTGATTGGCGAATCTGGTATTTGCCCGTGTAGTGATTCAGGAGAAACGCCATCAGCCCATACCATTGCTACTGAATCATAGACGGGCAACGTTAATGCGTTACATGCAACCGTTCCATCTAGACTAATTGCTAGAGCAGATATGCTAATAATATTTTTAGAGAGAGTGGCTTGTTTAAACCCATTCTCCTTAGACCATCGTGCGAGTTGTGGGCCAAGTGCTGTAGAGGACCAACTGAATGCAACGCTTCCATCTTTAGAAGGGACGATGCTGTGCGTGTATGTACCCGTAGGAAAATCGTGGATTTCTACAATGGACGAAGTACTAGGGTTGTACCATTTATATGTTGTAGCTCCATTTGCAAATTCACCCACAAGGACTTGCCCCTGTGCATTGAAATAACGTGCTGCTGAATGGCCTTGCAAGTTTAGCAATGTAGCAAGATCTGTAACCACGCCATTATCCCAGAGCATTGCGTGATAACTTCCAGAAATTAGCATTTGGCCTGCGACTCGATTTTGCTCATCAATAGCATAGGCGTAGGTTGTATCTGCAGTTGATTCGATCAGTTGTACGCCACCTGTTTCAGTCCATAAAAATGCCTGCCAGTCGCTTGATCCTGAACCAGCAGAATAGTTACCTACAACGGAACCTTGTTCATTGATTGCAGTTAACGAAGACCATCCTGCACTACCTGTGATTGTTGCTACAACGTCAAATTCCCCAAAGGCGTTTGCAATAATTAATCTGTCATCTTGAGAGATGCCATAGCTTCCCAATCCAGCGGCAACATCATTGTTGTTAATCAACACGCCGTAACTTTCATTGAACTGCGTAACCCTCGTGACAATTTCGCCATTTGCCCAAACTATCATCTCGTTTGAACTTTCATCAAAGTTACCCGTGAGGACTTGGCCGTTGTTCATTGCGTTAAACGATAGTGTTCCTATTAGTTCGGTTGTCACAGGTTGCGTTTGAAAACAATCTGGATGTAGAAAGGAAAGTAGGCAGCAGGGAATCAGTATTAGAATATTCACAATGTAATATTAAACCAATGTAAACAAAATACAAGAGAATTTAAAGAGAATAGATCTCATTAGTTATTGCAGACAAGGTCCCCAGGCGCCTAGTAGCTCTAGTAGGTCAGAAATATTGACAGTTCCGTCTTTCGTAACATCAGCGGGAGAATTGGTTTGTCCCCACTCACCGATCATAAATAAGACATCCGATACATTAACATGCTGATCGTTGTTAAAATCACCTGAGCAAGCGGGCAGTGGGTTGATATGTGTATCAAGATAGTTAAATAATGCGTCAATACCTTCTTCAGATATAGATGGAAAATGCCCAGCTGTTGAGACTTCCCACAACTCTGTCGATCCTGCCGATGGATCATCGCAACTTTCATAGATCCACCTTGTAGTTTCATCAAAGAAGATGAACCAGTCGAAATCAAAACTTCCCCCATTTGTTGCCGTCGTGGAACAACCATTATGTGTTGCCCAATATTCCGTCGTTGTATTCACGCCTGGGTAGGGAGTGAATCCAATTAGTCCGCCTAGCCAAAAAATAATGGGGTCAAATGTACCATGGATATTGAGGACATGGATGGGTGCCTCTGGCTGACAGTTTGCTGGATCGTTCCACATTGCTCCAGAAATACTTACAACCGAAGCAAATTTCTCTGGCGCTTCGCATGCCATGCGATGGCACATGAAACCGCCATTAGAATGCCCAATGAGATGAATGCGTTGCGGATCTATGTTGTACTGTGCTTGAATTGATTCAACAAGTGCAAGTAAATATCCCACATGGTCAGGATTGTTGCCCCACATATCGCAACATGCATCTGTAGCATTCCAATAAAATTCTCCAAGTCCATCTTGGCTCCCATCGGGTTTTGCAAAGATGTACCCATTGTTATTGGCATCTTTTTGTAATGGGAGCAATATGTCATACCATGCTGTTGTCAGCGGTGAGTACCCATGTAAGAAAATGACAAGAGGAAATTGCTCGGCGGGATTATAGTCCTGTGGAAGGTAGATAGGAACTTCATTAGGCGGTGTCTGATCTTCCCATTGCGCGTACGCACATTGCGACATCGATAGTGCTAGCAATAGTAATGCAGTTCTCATCTTGATTAGATTGTACTATTCCTACAAAAAATTCAAAACTTAAATTGTACAATTAAAGTATGTATTTGATATTTCATGTTCAATAAATGCAGTTTTAATGTCTAGATAGCATCTAATTCATTATGTCAACAAGCAACGCCTATTCAGTACTTGCAACCGCACTGCCGCAGTAGCAAGAAGCAGGGGGCATCACATCTGCACTTTTCCAAGCAAGCTTAAAAGCCTTATCAGTTATTGCTGCTTCCTCAAATCGTTCTTGACCAATAAGAGCTTCTCGTAAACCAAGGAGAGCCCAACCATTTGCAGGGAACACTTCAAGGTCTTGAAGATATACTTTTTCTGCTTCTTGGTATTGTCCGTCAACAATTAGCAAAGCGCCATATGCATGCCGTGCTGGCATCATCCAAGGCGCTGGTTCTGCATACACAAGTTTATGTTCAAACGCGACTGCTTCTGCTAATGCATCGAGGCCTTTTTTGCGGTTTCCTGCTTTGAATTCAATTTCACCAACAAGCACGAAGCGAGCAAGTGGCATGATTTCAGCAGCTGGTTGACCGCCTAACATCCATCCTTCAACTGGAATATTTTTCACTGCTTCATCAAATAGTACGAGTTCTTCTCGCGCTTCTTGGTCTCTTCCCGTATTTGCAAAAGCAACGCCTCGTGCATAATGTTGAATTGCACGTCCAATAACGGCCCATTCTGGCGGTGTAGGTTCAGCAAGAATTTCTTCCCACAAACCAAAGCGAACGAGCACATGCCATTTGCATGCGGCGACTCCATCGCTGATAAAACCTAGTGCTTCTAGCAAAGGCGCAGGCACTTCTTGTTCGATTGCACGAGCGGAGGAAATTGCTTCTCGTTTTCTACCTTGCAACATTGCAGCCCATGCAAGAAATTGCCGGTTGTGTGCCATATAAAAACGATACTCTCCGGCATTTGGATCCGTTTCAAACCATGCATCATCTAATGCGGCGGCTCGTCTGTTGCAATCAGCGGCATCGTCGTATCGACCAGTTTGAATCCAAATATGTGATGGCATGTGAACGAGATGCCCAGAGCCAGGAATCAAGTCAACCAGGCGGTCTGCTGCTGGCTCTGCAATTTCTGGCCATGGCGATGCTTCCATCGCGTGAATATAAAGATGGTTTGCGGCAGGGTGATTGGGGTGTATCCGCATGACACTTTCAAGAAGGGCTCGAAACTCTGGGGTCTTTTTTAATGGTTGACCTTCTAATGACCAGTATTCCCAAGGTTGGGTTACCATCATTGCCTCGGCTGTCCATGTGGTGACATCAGGATCCATCGGAAACTGTTCATGGACTGCTTCCATCGCTGCTAAATATGCAAAATGTTGGTCGGTAAAGTCTTCGGGCGTTGGATAGTTGTATCTTGTAACAATTGCTTCAATGAGAGCACGGTTTGCACCAGTTTCATATTCTTTTAGTTCATATGCACGTTGCGCAGCTGCATATGCCCACTCATCTCTTGGGGAATCCATACTTGGGTTATTTTGATTTGGTCCTGCGGCGTAGGCAATTCCCCACCATGCCATTGCACAGTTTGGATCATATATAGTTGCTTGCCCAAAGGATGCTATTGCACCATCAAAGTTGAAGCCAGTCATGAGCGCAAATCCTTGGTCGAACCACTTACGCGCTTCTTCTGAATCCGTTGAAATCGTTCGGCGATGGTCACCAAGTTTTTCTAAAATCATCGGTGGTGCTTCGCCAACTGTTGGTACTTGAGGTTCCGCAAATCCGCTTTCAATGATACAAATACTTGTGAGGCACAGCAAAGTTGTAATCATTATTGTATTAATTTTCATAAATTTAGTATACAGTCGATTGTCATTTCTGCTGTACGCATCTGGCGCATAAATATCTTACTTGAGGAAATTTGACAATATATTCTTTTCTATATAGGGCTATCAGGGCTACTGTATTGTGTGGCGCGCGAACGCAGCATCAACAAGTGATTTCGTGAACCCAATATGGCCATCTTCATCTAATGCAATGCAAAAATCAGCACTGCCGTATGAGTCTGGTTCAAAGAACACGCCACAATTAGAGTTAATTTCAAGAATGAAGGGAGTGCCATTCTCATCAATTCGAACATCGCAACGACCAAAACTCTTTTGTCCTAAAGCCAGAAAAAATCTGGCGCATTCTTCACGCAATCTTTTTTCAAGAGCAGGATCGGTGACAGGAAACGTTTTCATGCCTTCAAAATCTACCCATTTTAAATCGGCATGTTTGAATTCTTCGCCCTCTGGGAATTCATATTGGACTGGCGGGTAGACTTTTGGGTTTTCTGGATCGTTCGGATTTTCTGCAATAAGCACTGTGCATTCGATGCCTGGAATATATTCTTCAATAAGTGCAGCGCCATGCTTACGTATCATTTTCTCAGCTTGATGCACTAACTCTTTATATGTTGTTACTTTCGATTTACTCGTCAAGTCAACACTTGCATAGCTGTTGTAGTGTTTTACAAACATTGGAAACTTCAATTGCATCTTCGCCATAACAATGTCATGCCGCGTTTCTGCGAATATGAAATGCGGAGTAGAGATACCATTTTTTGTACATGCAAGTTTCATCTCTTTGCGTGTAGGTTCATAGCAGTCGCTTGTGGCGCCTGTGAACGGCACGTTGTGCTTCTCTAGGGTTTGAATTACTTCTATACCGGGCAAATCAAGTTGATCTTCTGCGCCATCGCATAAGTTAAAATACAAATCAAAATCTTTTTTAATTAAGTCTTCTACTTGTTTGATTGCATCGTATTTCTCGCCTAATATTGCAAGGTGCCAATCGGCCTCAGGTATAAATGGCCTTGGATCACAAGGCCAGTCATCCGCTTTAATGGTTTTTGAATCTAAATCCTGATTGGTAAGTAGGCAAATTCGCATAGCAACATAGTATACGAAAGTTGTGCAATAGATTTACCTGCTCTTTAGAGCCGATTTATTCTTTTGCTTTTGCTTTTGCTTTTGCTTTTGATGATTTCTTTTCATCATTTGATTTATCATCACGTTGTATTAATGTTGGAATAGTTTCAAATTGTTCGATTGTTAACATGGACTCAATCTGAATTTCAACGTTTCTATTTAACTCTCCGAATTCATCATAGTTCATGCCTAGCCTTAGTTCGAATTGTTTTTCGTTCTTCTCTTTTTTGGGTTCAAACTGTGAATCAGCAAGTTCATTTTCATACTCAATCCTATTAGATATTGCCTCATTTTGCAGACTAATAAGCGCTATAGTCATTTCGTTATCGATTACATTAAGAGCCTCTACTATTGTTGCATCTAGATTTTTAATTTTTAGCGCCATATCAGTTGCTATCTCGCACCATCTCCTCCTCATTTCTTGAGGAAAGCCTTGTCGCAAAGAAGCAGTTCGATATTTCGACAATAGCTCTCGATCGTATTGCGTTTTGCAGCCAACCATGCTCTCTTCCAATAAGATCAAAAGAGAGAACTCGCATCGAGGCATTGTTATTTCAAATCCCTCCGGTGGGCCGAAGGGTGTTTATCCTTGGATCAAC
>JABJDN010000045.1 GCA_018665385.1 Phycisphaerae bacterium
CAACAACTCAACATGTTGCCTTCTGGGCATGTCGGCATGATTTCACTCATCATTACAGAAGTCTTCTTTTTCGCTTCACTCATCGTTGTCTACCTTGCGTACATTGGAAAAAGCATCAGTGGTCCTTTGCCCGCAGAGGTCTTAGGGCTTGGTCTAGTCGGCGTTAATACGGTTGCACTGCTTGCAAGTTCGGCTACTGTCGTTGTTGCACTTCGAGCATTGCGCAAGAATAAACAAACACAGTTTTTAACATGGCTCTTGATTACAGTGCTTCTTGGGACTTGGTTCCTTGTTGGCACAGGAATCGAATGGTACGGTCTTATAGTAGACAAGAACCTTGCATTGCAAACAAATTTATTCGGCTCGACGTTTTATACTCTTGTCGGATTCCACGCTTTTCATGTCACCTTTGGCGTAAGTGTCCTGTTCTTTATTTGGCTCTGCTCCGCGCTTGGCTGGGTACAAAACAAGCACCATCAAAATATTGAATATGTATCTTGGTACTGGCATTTTGTCGACACCGTTTGGATTGCAGTGTTCCTTGTTGTATATGTGATTGGAAAATAATGAGTACAAAGAAGACAATCTCAGTTGCAGTACCTGCGAACTCTGCATGGCCTCTTGTTGCTGCGCTTGGAACCACGCTCACGTTTGCAGGATTCTTAACATCGTGGCCTGTTGGCGCAACTGGCGGCATCGTTGCTCTTGTTGGATTTTTTGGTTGGTTCAAAAATTGTTACCCGCTTGATGTAGAAGTCGAACTCGAAGTGCAACCACACCACGCACCTTCAGAAATTTCAAGTGCTCGAACTACAAACACATCCCATCCGCACCATCGTGCAAAGTTGCCGATTGAAGTGCACCGCGTACCTTCTGGAATTATTGGAGGTATCGCCGGCGGCATTGCCATGCTGCTCTTTGCAATCGCTGGCTCTCTTGTTATTCATGGAAGCCCTTGGTATCCGTTCAATGTTGCAGCAGCAACACTCTTGCCTTCAATTACAGAGAACGACTTGCTTGATTTCAATGGCACTGCATTCGTGGTTGCACTTGTGATTCAATTATTTGTCTCAGTTTGTATTGGTCTTGTGTACGGTGCAGTTCTACCTATGTTGCCACGAAGACCCATTTTGCTCGCTAGTATTATCATTCCATTTATCTGGACATTCTTGCTGTACGAATCAATGAAATTTATAAATCCAACACTCAATTCCACTGTAAATTGGTGGTGGTTTTTGTTTGCTCAGTTAGTCTTCGGGACAGTTGCAGGAATAGTAGTATCGAAAGGCGAAAAAATAAAAACACTTCAATTCAAATCGTTTGCTGAGCGAGCGGGCGTAGAGGAGAACAAACCATGATTCGCCTAGCAATTTGCGCCCTCTTCTTTCTTCCTTTGACGAGTTGTGGAAAACCCTCTATTGAAGATAGACCAATTCGCCCAAGCGAAGTGTCAGATTTCAACACTTTATTCTCTGCGCGCTGCGCTGGTTGCCATGGCACGCAAGGCGCTGGAAGCGGTTCCATTGCTTTGCACGATGCCGCACTGCTACAGATGATGAGCAAAGATACGATGGTTGATCTCATAACAAACGGACGCGAAGGTACGCACATGCCCTCATTCCAATCGAATACGGGCAACCCACTAACAGACGCGCAAATACACGTCATCGTTGATGGCATATACGATTCATGGGACAAAAATGCTCCACCTTGGTCTGCAAGCAAACGCTACGAGTTACAGCAAGGAAAAATTACTCGCGGTCAAGGTGCGTTTGCAGACATGTGCGGGCAGTGCCATGGAAACGATGGCCTTGGAGCAAGTGCGGGTTCGGTAGTTGACCCTGCGTATCTTGAACTCGTAAGCGCACAGTACCTTCGAACAGTTATTCTTTGCGGAAGACCTGAACTTGGCATGCCAGCCATGGGAAGCAAAATTGATGACAGAACTGCAGATGACATTGTTGCATGGCTACAAACTTTTCGGAGCACACAATGAACCGCAGAACTTTCCTTAACAGACTTGCCTTACTCGTAAATGGAATTGCCGCAATTCTAGTAGGCGTCCCTGTCATCGGATTCATTTTTGCGCCAGCTGTCGAAAAAGCAAAAAACAAATGGATTTCAATTGGTACGCTTGATGAGTTTACTGTTGGGCAAACAAAACTTGCAGAATATATAAACCCGTTCCTTGTTCCATGGGATGGCGAGACTGCCAAAGTACCGTGCTGGGTGCGAAGAATAGACGAACAAAAATTCCAAGTCTTTGCAATTAATTGTGCGCACCTTGGTTGCCCCGTAAAATGGTTTGCAGAATCCGAACTCTTCATGTGCCCGTGCCATGGAGGCGTGTATTACGCAGATGGCTCGCGGGCTTCTGGCCCTCCACCGAGGGGCCTGTTTGAATACAAGTATCGCGTAGAGAATGGGCACCTTGAAGTTCGCGGCGGACGTCTCCCTACTATTCAGGAGAGCGTCTAACGTGTGGAACCCGCTTAAAAAATCTGTTCAATGGGTAAACGAGCGCATGCAATTGCAAGCCTCGATAGGGCCAATCATGTCCCACCGAGTTCCGTTGCGAGCTCGTTGGTTTTATGTGTTTGGTTCTGCAACACTGACTTGCTTCCTCATGCAAATATTGACAGGGATTCTGCTTGCATTGGTCTATGTTCCAAGTGCTGGCGAAGCGTACCAATCTCTTGAACATTTAAATTATGTGCAACCGCTT
The DNA here is from genome assembly GCA_018665385.1 of Phycisphaerae bacterium. Lineage (GTDB taxonomy): Bacteria > Planctomycetota > Phycisphaerae > Phycisphaerales > SM1A02. Next base: position 2,726 of record JABJDN010000045.1, read on the forward strand.
GGTTGGTACATACGTGCGTTGCATGGGTTCTTTGGCAACGCAATGGTCTTCATGCTGTTATGCCACTTGGCACAGGTTGTTATTTTTGCAGCATATAAGTATCCACGAGAGTTAACGTGGATATTTGGGTGTATCTTATTTTTATGCGTCCTAGCAATGGCGTTCACTGGCCAAGTGTTACGTTGGGACCAAGATGCATTCTGGGGCATTGGCATTGGCGCTTCAATGGTCGGTCGCATTCCATTACTTGGTCCATA
>JABJDN010000110.1 GCA_018665385.1 Phycisphaerae bacterium
AACAAGAGCAAGAAGGCGTTCCGCATTTTGTAACGCCCCTGCTACATATTGCTAGGCAAGTAGGCGAACATGTGCTTTCTGCGATGGAGCACGAGGAAACCGTTGCTGTGCTCACAACAATCACAGGGTCGAACCAAGGACAGCAGGTTGTTTCAGTTCCTCTCACTGCTGAACATATGCAGCAAGTGCATTCGTTGATTTCGGAAATTCACAGCAGCGATGAACCAGAGTCCGTTTCCTGCGTTGGTTTTCATTGCTTACTTGATCAAGAAGAAACAGAAGAAGATTCTTGAGGCATATTTTTTGAAAGACGCATCACGCGCCATGTCCCGAGCATCGCCAGAAGTGTGCACCATGTTACCGAGCCCGTGGCAAGTACTGCATGCCCAGCATCTGTTCCTATTAAGTCTTTTACCGTCAATGTTCCATAGACGAACATCGAGATAAATATGATTGTGAGCACCCAATCTCTTTTTTCCCAGATGTACGTACGTACCATAACCACTGCTGGTAACAACAGAAGAAAGAAATGAGCTTTACTGCTCATTGGAGATAGAAGAAGCATCGCCGACACAAGCAGTGCGCCCTCGCAAAATCTTCTGAATACTACCGGCGCTTTAGACGGCTGTAGAAATGCAATACAAACAGCACCAAGAATCATAGCTCGGGCAAACAAAGTGATGATTGAAATTGTGCCTGAGGTAAGTGTTGTAATTCGCACGTCCACTGCGTCTTTATCTGGATGCTCTGGGAATGAAAAAAGACGTTCAATTGTTCCGCTTAGACTCTGATTTAATTGGTTCCATGTAGACCAGTGCGGTACTGCGTTCTTCCCATCGGTTACATGCAGTGAATTTGTGACAACCGAAAACCAGTAGCCTGCCCAACTGCTATCTGCACGCGGAAAGAGAATATCGGGTACCAAGAATGCGGCAACAGTGACGACTGCCATCACAGCACCAGATTTCCATCTTCGCTGTAAGAGTAAAAATGGAAGGAACAAAAGCGGAGTCGCTTTGCAAGCTGCTGCAATTCCCATGGCCACGCCGCCCGCACCTTCTTTCTGTGTCGCCCAGCATCGAATTGCAAGTACAACAAAGAATCCAATCAAAAGGTCGTGGCTGTAATTTTCGATAGGCGATACAACATACCGCCCAACAATAGCCCCAACAAGAATCCAGAAAAGCGCATTTTGTTTAAATGAATGTTTTCCCACAACCATCGTTTGCAAAGTGGAGAATATAAAAACAAGAAAACACGCCATCGCTCCCAGCACCGCAATTCGTTGCACATATTCAGTAAGATCTATAAACGGTAGATAACTTGCAACAAGTAACGGTGGATATGCCATAGCAGCTACGCCATCTGGCGACGAACCATTCCACATTGTTGTCGCTGCTTGATCGTACAGTTCCAACATAAATTGCGTGTTTTTTGAGCCGTAAATGAGCACCAATACTACCCAAGTGAAAAGTACTGAAAAAAACCAAAATGTCCAATGTCGCTGTTTCGCCATGTATCGGAATCATACCCCGCGCACGGGATACTCTCTGAGGTTACGATGTACGCATGAAACAAATTTTTGACATTTCACTTGCGCAATGGTCTTTGCACCGTGCATTGTTCGCTGGCTATATTCAATCCATCGACTTCCCTATCATCGCAAAAGAGCAGTTCGATATTCATGCGATTGAATATGTAAACTGTTTTTTCCCTGAAAAACAACCTAAACCAGAGTTTATCAAAGAGTTAAAAACCAAGTGCGACGATTTGAGCGTGCAAAGTTTGCTCATTATGTGTGACGGAGAAGGAAACATTGGAGACCCAGATAACGCTGCACGAACCAAGGCAGTTGAAAATCATTACAAATGGATTGATGCTGCAGTAGAACTTGGATGTCATTCTATTCGAGTCAATGCCCAATCTGCTGGCACAGTAGACGAACAGCGCAAACTTGCTGCTGACGGTTTACGAAGACTTACTGAATTTGGCGATACAAAAAATATTAATGTCATTGTTGAAAACCATGGCGGTTTAAGTTCAAACGGCGCATGGCTTGCATCTGTGATTAAAGAAGTTGACCACGCTCGTTGCGGTACGCTTCCAGATTTCGGTAACTTTATTTTGGACTGGGGAACTCGCGAAGAGTACGACCGTTATACCGGCATGAGTGAACTTATGCCGTTTGCAAAGGCCGTTAGTGCCAAGTCAAATGATTTCGACGAACATGGAAATGAAATTCATACCAATTACGAAAAGATGATTGGTATTGTTCTTGACTCTGGCTACCGTGGCTGGATTGGCGTTGAATACGAAGGTGCAAAAATGAGCGAGTTCGAGGGCATCATCCGCACAAGAGATTTACTGCGCAAGGTTAGAAGTGAACGAGTTGAAACTTCATGAATGCTGCTGTAGTTTCACAAGAAGGCACTCCTGTTGCGAGTAATGTTGCGTTTGTTTCAAATTGGAAATTGCCTGCACTTGCAGCAAGCGAAGTCCTCGTAAAAACGGAAGCCTCTGCACTCAACCATTTAGATTTATGGGTTGGAAAAGGCATGCCTGGGCTAGCGTTGGAATACCCAAGAGTCAGTGGCTCTGATGGTTGCGGTATTGTCATCGAAGTTGGCGAAGGTGTTGATAACGACTGGATAGGAAAACGAGTGTTGCTAAATGCTGCTGTTCGCCAACCAGAAAAAGTACGTCCGGGGTATTCCCCTTCCCCTGAAGACATACGTATGATTGGTGAACACGATAACGGTGCAAATGCTGAACAATTCATCGCTCCAGTTGAGAACGTTCTTGATATTGGGGACGCGGATCCCATCGAAGCGGCTGCGTTTGCACTTAGCCACCTTACTGCGTGGCGCATGCTTGTTACACGAGCGCAACTTCGCGCTGGACAAACAGTGCTTATCACGGGGATTGGCGGTGGCGCAGCACTAGCTTCATTTAATATTGCAAAACATTTTGGTTGTACAACAATTGTGACATCGCGACACCAATGGAAACTTGATCGCGCACTCGAACTTGGTGCAAGCGAGACTGTTTTAGATGAGGGCGAAGATTGGTCAAGAACCATTCGGGGTCTTACTGGTAAACGCGGCGTTGACGTTTGCGTTGATTCCGTAGGCGGACAACTTCACCTTCCTTGTATCAAATCCTTAGCGCGTGGCGGCACTCTCGTCACATGCGGCTGCACGGCCGGCGCTTCGCCGAAGACAGATTTGGCTCGCGTGTTCTGGAATCAACTCTCTGTGCTTGGTTCTACGATGGGCGACATGGATGAGTTTCGCGAAGTTGTTTCATTGTTCGTCAACAACGGAATGCGCGCAGTCATCGACTCGGTGCACGACGCGTCAAACGCACAAGATGCGTTTGCTCGCTTAGAGTCTGGCGAACAATTTGGCAAAGTTGTTCTTCGCTGGGTGTAACGGTCTGGTCCACAACAAGTGCGCAACACTATTTCGTCAGCATCATTGCTGTTTAGTTTTTCAGCAACCTACTTATAGAGTCAGACCCATCGCGGACGAAAAACAACGGCTCTCATCTCCGATGAGAGCCGTTGCGGCTGGTACATATTTTTCTGTCTAGAAGACAGGTGTTGCCGTCTTTAATTCATCCTTGAAGAAATCGGGCATTGGTGCGAAGTATAATCTTCGCTATCTAACATAACTGTTAAGCAGTTCTACGGCTAAACAGTGAAAGTACGATTACAAGAGCAATTAAGCCAACGAATCCGCCATTACTGAACTCACCGATAAGAGCAGTCAATCGACCGACCATACCAGTAAAGAAGTTTTCATCACCATTCCATACAACTGAAGCTAAAACGCCTACAGCGATGAAAATTAGCATGAGGTCAATAAAGCCCCAAGCCCATGATTTGATAGTATCTAATGCATTTTTCATAAGAGATCTCCTTAGTTTCCTAACC
>JABJDN010000044.1 GCA_018665385.1 Phycisphaerae bacterium
AATTCTGCACATCCGTGCAGCAATTCGCTTTGGGTGGAATTTCATACAAGAACAATTCGCTATGGGGTTCGCATAGAAATTGCGCACTATCTTCACCGTAGTACAGTACCTTGTTATTTTGGGGTTTGGTACAATATTCCGAATGTCCGCAGAGAAGGTAACGAAGAAGAAAACATGCAAAAAACGAGTGAAGAAACCACTCGCTCTTTTAGGGTGGCGGGAATGGATTTCATTGCCTGACCTTGGGGTTGATAAAATTTCAGCAAAGGTAGATACTGGTGCTCATACCTCTTCTCTCTATGCAACGCACATCAAAGTGTTTGAGCGCGACGGGAAAGAATTTACGAAATTCCGAGTGACCTATGGAAAAACAGGAAAACGCAAGTTTGCAACTGCAGAAGCACCGCTTGTTGGTTTTAGAAAAATCAAAAGTTCTTCTGGCGAAACCGAAGAGCGACCTGTCATAAAAACATCCCTTTGTATTATGGGGCAATGCTGGCAATCTGAGATTACACTGACTTCAAGGCAATCGATGCAATTCCCAATGTTGCTTGGGAGAGCATGTTTAAAAAAACGATTTATTGTAGATCCAAGTCGTGCGAACTTATCCGCTGAACAGGAAATCAAAGTATGAAAATAGCACTACTGTCAAGGGCGCCAAACTGTTACTCCTCTAAACACATTGTTGCTGCAGGCGTAAAAGCAGGCCACGAAATGATTGTTCTGGATTACTTGCGATGCCGCATGGATATTGCAGCTGGTGACCCCGCCGTCTTTTACATGGGCGAACGAGTGCAAGTTGATGCCGTAATTCCAAGAATTGCTGCATCCTATACATTCTATGGCGCTGCTGTAGTTCGCCAGTTCGAAATGGGTGGAGTACTCACTGCGAATTCAGCACTTGGCATAAGCCAATCGCGGGATAAACTTCGTTGCCATCAGCTCTTGGCACGCAAGGGCGTCGACATGCCTGTTACTGGTTTTGCACATAACATTCACGACATTGACATGTTGCTTGACTCTGTCGGCGGCACCCCTGTTATTCTTAAACTCCTAGAGGGTTCGCAAGGCAAAGGTGTTGTCCTTGCTGAAACAAGAAAATCTGCTGAATCAATTATTGCTGCGTTCAGCAAACTTGATGCGAACTTTCTTGTGCAAGAATATATTGAAGAGGCTGGTGGATCAGATATACGCGCGCTAGTTATTGGTAAAACTGTAGTTGGTGCAATGATTCGCACTGCCGCGGCCGGTGAGTTTCGTGCGAATTTACATCAAGGTGGTTCAGCACAAGTATTGAAGTTAACAAACGAAGAAAAAAAACTTGCGCTGCACGCAACGCAATCGGTAAAATTAAAGGTTGCGGGTGTAGACTTGATTCGCTCGAGTAGGGGGCCACTAGTCTTAGAAGTGAATTCGTCGCCTGGCCTTGAAGGAATTGAAGCTGCTACAGGGAAAGACATTGCTAGTCGACTCATTACATTTCTTGAAAAACAGAAAGCCATGAAAAAGGGATCAAAAATCACTAGAACACCTAATTTAGTGTAATTTCGTCAACTCTTACTCGAATGGTCGTAATCGAGGTAAACGGAGCAGAAAATTTTGCTGCCAAAAGCACGTCAACTTCTTGCTTGAATAAATTGTGCAAAAAATTACGATTAAACATTATTAAATAGCGTGTGCATAAACCGGTACCAATCACTTTGAAATACTTGGTTGGGATCGTAGAACGATTTCTTTTCTAAAAATTGTGGCATCTTCGGATAACAAGAAAGCACTTGGTCCTTTCGCGCCCACTTGTGATACGTCAAGTAGTAACTGCCACCAAGATCTATCGACACGTCGATCAACGCCCTGAACGTGTCCGCAGCAGCTAACTTTCCCGACTCTGTATTGGTCACGAGCAAGTTAAAAATAACGCACGCATAGTTTTCTTTTGCCCAGGGCAAAAATGTTTCATCGTCCTTCTCAATCATCCTAATGGTTCCGTAGATGTTTGGAATCCCACTTGCTCGTAAAATATCTGCGGAGTTTGCCATGAACTGCAAGAGTCTTTCACGGGGCACATATAACTCACTCAACATCAAACTTACCGGTGAATCAAATTCTATCTCAGCGTTAACAAAATCTCGATATCCTTTGCTGTAGGTGCTTAATTGACTCGTATCAGACCAATAGAGTTGTCCATGCGTTGATTGAAAGAATTCAGTGTACGCATCAAACCCTTTTCTTCGGTCAGTGCATGCTAAATATAATAAATTCAGCCACGTGTCATTGCTGAGTTGTTTCCTTTCAGTTGGAACTGCATCGGTATCGATTTCCTTTGCATACCACGTACAGATTCCCTTCTTCATAAATGAGGGCGACTGCTCATCGATGTCGTATTGAAAATCGCCGTACTTGCATCCTTCTGCAGTCGCTTGTTCTAGAAGCGGGACAACTTTTTCGATGTCTACAACCCTTACGACTCGCTTCAATTTCTCTCTTCGCATCAATCGCAAGCCAACAGAATAGATAACACCGAACAATCCATACCCACCAATTGCAAGTTTAAATAATTCTTGGTTTCTTGTTCGGCTACAAAATATCAACTCGCCAGAGGCGTTAACAAGTTCAAAAAACTCGACATCATCGACAATCGGTTTCATGCCCAGCCCCCTGCCATGCGCGTTTGCGCTAAGCGTTCCACCGATACAAATTTCGTCGGAACCACCTTGCTTTTGTCGAATCACCCAGGGGTTTGTTTCATCTTGTTGAAGCTTTGCAATGCCTTCCATGAGTTCTGGCCAGCGGGCACCGGCTTCTACTTTTACAAGTCCGTTGATTGAATCAAGACCGATTACCCTATTCAAAGAGGTTGTATCAATCAACATTGAATCTGTTGCGAATTGTTGCTGCCCAAGTGCGTGCCTGCCACCTGAAATTGAAACGTTCATGTTCTTCAAGACGGCATCTCGCACATTTTTTTGTAACGATTCAGCCGTTTCTGGTTTTTGTATTTCACGAACCCATGTCGCATTCATCGCAGCATGTGCGTCATTGACGAGGATTCCGCTGGCATGTTCAACAACACGGTCGCCTCGCAAGGGGCTTGCGCACCCGCTCGCAACGAACCACGGCAACTGGGTCGCAACGGTCAGCGTACTTGCCGATTTCAGAAATTCTCGCCGTTCCATGCTTGAATCGTAACTGCTTCATGGGAGACGTGTGAAGTCGCATGCGCGTAATACTTCGCAAGTGTAAGACAAGAGTCGGAGCGGCCATCACAAGTAAGGCGCTTGCACCATTGGGCAGCCGAAGGATGGTTAGGTTTGCAACTCCACAAGATTGGCTTCAAAAAAGCACATTTGAACACGCAATTGCAAGTGTGCATCGGCACCCTATTGCCCTTGAGGTGATTAATACGCGTCATCAAGGCGAGCACCTCATATTACCCATTTAACAATGTGAAAACAGTACGTTTTTGCTACACTACTGAATGGAGTAATTGAAATTGAGTCTCATGAACAACCAAGCAAACAACATTAACGACCCTAAAAAAGCAGTTGCCGAATCACTTCCTGGTGGCGGCATGCTACTAAGTAGTTCAAATCCTGTAGAAGAAGATACCGCCCTTCTGAAGGAAACCTTCAAAGAAAAATACAAATGGGGTTTCGTAACAGACATTGAAGCAGATTCTGCACCTCCCGGTCTAGACGAATCTACCATCGCATTTATTTCGGCTAAAAAAGATGAGCCAGAATGGCTTCTTGAATGGCGCTTACGGGCGTACCGCCACTGGCTCACCATGGAAGAACCAGAGTGGGCGCATCTTACGTACAACAAACCGAACTTCGATGAGATTATTTTCTATTCAGCGCCAAAGTCATTAGCTGATGGCCCTAAGTCACTTGACGAAGTTGATCCAGCGCTTCTTGAAACATACAAAAAACTAGGCATCCCGCTTGCAGAACACGCTGCGCTCGCTGGCGTTGCTGTAGATGCAGTGTTTGATTCAGTCAGTGTTGGCACAACATTTAAAGACAAACTTGAAGAAGTTGGAATTATATTCTGCCCAATTTCAGAAGCTGTGCACTCGCACCCTGAACTTGTCAAAAAGTACCTTGGAACAATAGTTCCTTACTCTGACAACTATTACGCAACACTCAATAGTGCAGTGTTTACAGACGGATCATTTGTGTACATTCCTAAAGGCGTGAAGTGCCCTATGGACTTGTCCACGTACTTCCGCATCAACGCAAAATCTACTGGGCAATTTGAGCGCACGCTTATCATTGCTGAAGAAGGCGCAAGCGTAAGTTACCTTGAAGGTTGCACCGCCCCAATGCGAGATGAAAACCAATTGCACGCAGCAGTTGTTGAACTTATTGCACTTGACGATGCCGACATCAAATATTCGACTGTACAAAACTGGTACCCAGGCGACGAAAACGGCGTTGGTGGTATTTACAACTTCGTTACGAAACGAGGCAAGTGCCAAGGCGATCGCAGCCGCATCACGTGGACGCAAGTTGAAACGGGTTCTGCAGTAACATGGAAATACCCAAGTTGTATTTTGCTGGGCGACGATTCCGTTGGCGAATTCTACTCTGTAGCGCTAACGAATAATTACCAGCAAGCAGACACCGGCACCAAGATGATCCACATTGGCAAGAACACAAAAAGCACTATTATCTCCAAGGGCATTAGTGCTGGGCATGGCCAAAATATTTATCGCGGATTAGTGCGTATACAAAAAGGTGCTGAGAATGCTCGTAACTACACGCAGTGCGACTCCATGCTTATGGGAGATCGTTGTGGCGCGCATACATTCCCTTACATCGAAGTAAAAAACAAAACCGCAAAAGCAGAACACGAAGCGTCAACGTCAAAAATTGGCGAAGACCAATTGTTCTATTGCAATCAACGTGGAATCTCGACTGAGGATGCAATCAATATGATTGTGAACGGATTCTGCAAGGAAGTATTTAGAGAATTACCTATGGAGTTTGCTGTCGAAGCACGGCGACTTCTTGAAGTGAGTTTAGAATCCAGCGTTGGATAAAGAGAGAATATATGACTACCCCACTATTAGAAATTACTAACCTACACGCCAGCATCGAAGGCAAGCAAATCCTTAATGGTGTTAATTTAACCATCATGCCCGGCGAAGTGCACTCCATCATGGGACCAAACGGTTCTGGAAAAAGTACACTCGCATCAGTCATTGCTGGTCACGAAGCATACGAAGTTACTGAGGGATCAATACTTTTTAACGGTATCGACCTTCTTGAACTTGAAGCAGACCAACGTGCTTGTGCAGGCGTATTCCTAGCCTTCCAGTATCCTGTTGAAATACCTGGTGTATCGACAAAATTTTTCTTAAAGGCAGCAGTGAATGCCATTCGCAAATACCGCGGCCAAGAAGAACTCGATGCTATGGACTTCCTTGATATGGTTGAAGAAAAAGCCAAATCGGTAAGCCTCAACATTGACCTGCTTGATCGAAATGTCAACGAAGGCTTCTCTGGCGGTGAAAAGAAACGCGCTGAAGTGTTCCAAATGGCAATGCTTGACCCGCTTCTAGGCGTTCTTGATGAAACTGATTCAGGTCTTGACATCGATGCGCTCAAAATTGTTGCAGATGGCGTGAATCAATTACGAACACAAGACCGAGGATTCGTAATCATCACACATTACCAACGACTTCTTGATTTTATCGTGCCAGACTTTGTGCATGTTCTTAAAGACGGCGTGATTGTCAAAAGTGGCGACAAGTCGCTTGCTCTCGAACTTGAAGAAAAAGGCTACGCCGGCATTGAAGCGTGCAAAAGCGAGTGTTCTTGCGCATGATAACTACAGCGATTGACAATTCTGTTTTTGAAAAACTCCACAAAACTGAAGCGTGGATGTTTACAAATGTATCCGCGTTATCAAAAATCGATTTTGCTTGCCCTAGTGAAGTTGATGTCTCGGTTATAGCAACGCATGACATTGCTCCTGAAAACCCATTTGTAGTTTTTGTAAACGGTGTATTCCAAGAGGGCTGTTCACGAATTGCTGATGGCATTTCAGTGAATGCAGATACGCACGGTGACATTGCTGCTCGTGGTGATTCACTCATTCCACGCGGCGATTCAAGTTCTGTTTCTATTACAGGAACGCACGCGGTAACTGTTCATGTGCTCCAAATAGTAACAGGCGATGTGCCAGTAGCTTGTTTTGGAAATGTGATCGTGCATGCAGCAGAGGGTGAATCCATTTCACTGGCTGAAACGCACATTGCACTCACTGATCAAAATCATGTATTTATGCCCTGCACCGAAGTCGTAGCAGAACAAAATAGTAATGTTACTATTGTTCGCTCCATTCGTGGAAGCAAAGAGGCATACCACCTTGGTTCACTCCATGTGGCCCAACATGAATCAAGTACAGTTCAAACACACACGATTACACTTGGTGGAAAATGTGTTCGCAACGAAGTCTATGCATATTTAGACGGAGAACATTGCGAATCCAATTTTGACGGCATGTACATGCTCGGCAAAGACCAACTTGTAGACAACCATTTACGAGTCGAACACAACGAACCAAAAGGCAATAGTCGAGAGTTCTACAAAGGTGTTCTTGATGAAAATGCAAAATCTGTGTTTACTGGTCGCATCTATGTAAAAGAAGATGCACACCAAACAGACGCAAAGCAAACGAACCAGAACATTATTCTTTGCGACGATGCGAGTTGCACTGCGCGGCCGCAATTAGAAATTTATGCTGACGATGTATTGTGTACGCATGGTGCTACGACTGGCGAAATTGATGAAGAGGCGCTGTTGTACCTTCGTTCAAGAGGCATCCCAAAAGACGCTGCCCGAACACTACTCATTTATGCATTTCTCAATGAATCGCTAGACGAACTCACAGACGACGGATTCAGGACCGTGCTTGTAGACGAATTGCTTTCGAACTTGCCTGGTGGCAACTTCATTCGCACCTTGTATCTGTAAGAAGGCACAGAAATGACTACTGCATCTATTGTTGACAACTTTCCAGCGTTGCGCCAATCCATTGGTGACAAATCTCTTGTCTACCTAGACAGCGCTGCAACAACGCAAAAACCGCAGTCTGTCATTGACGCTGTCACTCGATACTACGAACATGACAACGCAAACATTCATCGGGGTGTGCATACACTTAGCCAGCGTGCAACTCAATCGTATGAAAACGCACGCAAAAACATCGCTTCACTTCTTGGAGCAAACCGCCCTGAAGAAGTTATCTTTGTTCGCGGTGCAACAGAAGCGATCAACATGATTGCACAAGCATGGGCGAGACCAAGATTAGTAGAAGGCGATGAAATTCTAATCACGGAGATGGAGCACCATTCAAACATAGTTCCATGGCAAATTGTCTGCGAGCAAACTGGCGCAATCTTAAAAGTTGCACCTGTTCTTGACGATGGTTCATTAGATATTGAAGCATACAAATCGCTGTTAAGCGAAGATACAGTTCTTGTTTCTATTGCTCACGTCTCAAATGCAATTGGAACCATTAACCCTGTGCAAGAGCTTTGCGCGTTTGCAAAAGAAGCAGGCGCAACAACTGTCGTAGATGGCGCGCAAGCCTGTGGTCATTTGCAAGTTAATTTCCAAGAAATCGATTGTGACTTTTACGCTGTATCGGGCCATAAAATGTTTGGCCCAACGGGCATAGGATGTTTGCTTGGTAAATACGAAGTGCTTCAAGAAATGGAACCTTGGCAAGGTGGGGGAGACATGATTCTCTCGGTTTCTTTTGAAGAAACAACATGGAACGATGTGCCGTTTAAATTTGAAGCTGGAACCCCAAACATTGCGGGAGCCATTGGCTTGGGGGCTGCCGTGCAGTTCATCGAGGGTATCGGCTACGAAACAATGGTCTCGCATGAACAAGAACTTCTTGCGTATGGGCGTGGCGTTCTAGAAAACATCGAAGGTGTCACTCTTGTGGGTGCATCTGAACATAACGCTGGCGTACTTTCCTTCACAGTAGAAGGCGTCCATCCACACGATGTTGGCACTATTTTGGACCATGCAGGAGTGGCCATACGAACTGGTAATCATTGTGCAGAGCCGCTCATGCGACGTTTTGGGCTTTCTGCAACCTGCAGGGCCTCGCTTTCTGTATACAACACCACCGAAGATCTTGATCGACTTGGACTCGCAGTCCAAGAAGCAATTAGAATACTCGGGTAATGTCTGACTTACGAGAACTCTACTTGGAAATGGTCACTGACCATGCAAAGAACCCACGCCATCGTGGTAAAGCTGAACCATGCACGCACATCGGCACTGGTAATAATCCATTATGCGGAGATAAAATTGTTGTTACCGTTTCAGTCAATGATGGAATAATTGAACTTGTTAAATTTGATGGCGAAGGGTGTGCCATCTCAACTGCATCGGCTGACCTTATGGCTGAAATTCTCGTAGGCAAAACACCAGATGAAGCGACGTCTTTGTTTACAGGGTTCCATGAACTAGTTGCGGGCGAAGGCAATGTAGATGTACCTAAAAAATTAGCAGTATTCTCAGGTGTCCGCGAGTTTCCTATGCGCGTCAAATGCGCAACTCTTGCATGGCATACTGTTCTCTCAGCACTCGAACAAGGCAATGAGGTAAGCACCGAATGAGCACTTTAGAAGACGGCGTACTCGACGCAATAAAAACAATACAAGACCCAGAGTTACCAATCAATATTTATGACCTTGGGCTCATTCGAAAGGTAGACATTAACGGTGGTGATGTGCATATTCAAATGACATTGACAACACCGAACTGTCCTGTTGCGGACATGATGCCAACCCAAGTCTTTGAAGCCGTCTCCATGGTAGATGGTGTTACGAATGCTAAAGTCGAGTTATGTTGGGAACCTGCATGGTCTGTTGCGGATTTAACAAAACGGGGGAAATCTGTTTTAGAGCTTATGGATATTGACATTAATCATATGCTTGCAAAGATTAATGACAACACAACTGGTTTGACGTTTGAAAAGAAACCAACAGAGTAATTACGGATCGACTTGCTGCCATACATCGTTCAAATTTCTCGCTGCAATTTCTTTTTCAAGCCAGTTCATATCAATCGTATCGTCAATTTTAACGAGCCCATAAATATCTCTTAAGTGCTTGCTTGAACCAAGGGTCATGGGCAAAACCCAAATGCTGAAATCACGCGTAATACATCCGTTAGATTCACGACTCCGTCGCCAGTGACATCTTCGTCGCACACAGCATCGCACGCTTCAATACAATTGGACGATTCACCGCGATACAAACCCCCTGCCTCCCAACATGCTACAGAAGCAGTCTGAATGCATACATCTCGAATACAACATGCACCTGCAGGGCTGTTTGTATCCCGCACAGTAACCATCTCTCCGCTTTGCCATCCAATACTATCACCTGCAAAAATACAAGCAGTTAGTTCGGGCCGCGCTAGTTTTGCCCAGATGCCATCGCCATCTTCCGCAGTGTTAAAAGAAAAACAACATTGGGAAAACACAGGTGTTCCACGTAACACATAAGCACCGCCTCCTTGCTTTGCTGCATTAAAGTCCAGTAGACAATGTTGAAATGTTGGTGAAGAGTTTTCAATATACGCACCCCCGCCTAACTCAGCTGCCCCACCGCGAATAGTAAAGCCCTCTATAACACCATTAGAATTGTTTGTGTACGAAACGACTGTGCCATCGTTACCACCGTGGATCACAGTTGCTTCAGCACCTGCAACGCTACGAATCGTTATGGTTTTGTTAGATACCGCAATGCGTTCTTTCCAAGTTCCTGCAGAGACCAGAACAATATCGCCATCCGTTGATGCGTCGATTGCTGCTTGGATATTTTCGCAATCCGCAGGAACGTTCCATGTCTCGCCAAGCACACTAATAAGTCCCAATATAAGAAAATGTTGCATGGGCGAAACTATACAACTGATTCAACCGCATTCTAAAAGTACTGCTGTATTTCTTTACTGCACAAAAAAGCACTGGTATCATGCAAACATGGATACTGTACGAATAGCCGCTTGGTCTGGGCCGCGAAACATATCAACGGCAATGCTACGGTCTTGGGAGAATCGTCCCGACACTGTTGTGTGCGATGAGCCCTTCTATGCCTACTATTTGCAACAAACTGGATTGGAACATCCTGGCCGAAATGAAATTTTGGCACACCACGAAACATGTAGCGATGCGACTATTGCGTCACTTCTTGAACCCAAAGACTCGAGAGTTTTTTATCAAAAACATATGGCGCACCACATGCTTCCAGGTATTGAAATGTCGTGGGTTTCGCGCATGGTGAATATTTTTCTTATACGCGACCCAAGAGATATGCTTACGAGTTTGATTCATCAAATTCCAAATCCTTCTATTGAAGAAACTGGCTTACCGCAACAACTTGCTTTGTTTCATCTGATGCAAGAGCAAGGAAGTGCACCTATTGTTCTTGACAGTAAAGATATATTGCTAAACCCAAAAATAGTACTCTCTGCATTGTGCAACAAACTTTCTATTCCGTTCTTTGACGAAATGCTGCATTGGCCTCAAGGCACAAGGGAAACCGATGGCATTTGGGCACCGCATTGGTATTCTTCTGTGGAGGCCTCCACTGGCTTCGTACCGTGGAAAACAAAAGGCATAGAAGTACCCGCACGCTTAGAAACTATGTGTCTAGAATGTGAAGATATCTACAAACAATTACGTGCTCATAAAATGACCGTTTAGGAAATAATATGCTTCAAACTTTTGACTCAAGAAATACGGATTTACAAATTAATATCAACGGTGAGTTATTCCACCGCAATGTTGCTGGAATAAGTCCGTTTGACTCTGCTGTACAAGGCGGCGATGGAGTTTGGGAAGGGCTACGTTTATACAACGGAAAAATATTCAAACTAGAAGAACATTTGAATCGTTTGCGACATTCTGCCCAAGCGATGGCATTTTCTGTAATCCCTACAAACGAAGAATTGACTGCGGAACTTACAAAAACACTGCAAGCAAATAACATGGAAGATGGCGTCCACATTCGGCTAACACTCTCACGCGGTAAAAAAATAACAAGCGGCATGGACCCAAGGTTGAATCAAGATGGCAATACTCTCATCGTACTTGCAGAGTTCAAAAGTCCTGTCTACGACGCAACAGGATTAACGCTTGCAAGTTCATCCATTAGAAGATTTTCTCCAGACATGCTCGACCAAAAAATTCACAACTGCAATTTAATCCAATCGATTATGGCGAAAATTGAAGCGACAGCGTCTGGTGCTGACGATGCACTCATGCTTGACTCAAGAGGATTTATTGCTGAAACAAACGCAACCCATTTGTTTTTTGTAAAAGATGGTTATGTATGTACGCCTAGAACTGTTGCTTGCCCTGAGGGAGTAACAAGACAAACAGTTATCGATTTATGCCACGAACATGACATCGACATTCGAATTAAAGATTGCACGCAAGCAGAACTGTATAGATCTGACGAATGTTTCTGCACATGTACTATGGGCGAACTGCCATGGGTGGCACAAGTTGATGGTCGAACTATCGGCACCGGAGAAAAGGGACCGATGACGAATCGTCTCACGAAACTGTTCCGTGATTTTGTTGCCACAGCAGGAACACAGGTCGTGTGATGAATGTTTCACTTCCAATGATTATTGATGCTCCACCATCGTCGCCTGTGCAATCGAAAAACAGTTTGTTCGATAGCCATGGAAGGCAAATTCATGACCTTCGATTATCTGTAACTGACCGTTGTAATTTTAGATGCGTGTATTGCATGGAACCCGATGTCAAATACATGCCAAAGCAACAACTACTTTCACTTGATGAATATATTAAAATTGTTGAGATTGCAATGTCGCTTGGAATTACGAAATTACGGATTACTGGCGGCGAGCCAACGCTCTACCCAAAATTACTAGAACTCATCACAGCAGTAAGTGCAATTGGTATTGTCGACCTTGCGCTGACGACAAATGGTTCTACTTTGAATAGAACAATGGCTGAACAATGGAAAAATGCAGGACTTCACCGCGTAACTGTAAGCCTAGATACTTTACGGCCAAGCCGAAAAGACGCTATAACCCGCTCGCATACGACCTTGAAGGATGTCATTGCTGCAATTGACACAGTACGCGACGTTGGTCTGACCCCAGTGAAAGTAAATGCAGTTATTTTGCGAGGCGTGAACGACGACGAAGTATCTGATTTTGCACAGTTTGCAAAAGACCACGAAATTGATATGCGACTCATCGAATTTATGGCACTAGATGCTGGCAAAAAATGGAATCGAACGGACGTCGTGAGTGCAAAGGAAATGCTGGAACGCATTGAACAAGAACATACGCTACTCAAAGAAAAAGATTCGACCTCGAGCACATCTATGAATTATCGATTTCCGAATTCAAATGGGCGTATTGGATTCATTGCTTCGGTTACCCAATCATTTTGCGGTGCATGCGACCGATTACGCATTATGGCGGACGGAACAGTTCGCCCATGTTTGTTCAGCGACGACGAATGGTCGATGCGTTCCCTGCTACGAGAAAAAGCGAGCGACGATGCACTTCGGCAATTCATTACAAATGCAGTCTGGGCAAAATCCGCTGGCCACGGGATGGATGAATCTGGGTTTATACGCCCTGAAAAAACAATGAGCCATATCGGCGGCTAACGACGGGCCTACCCAGATGTGTACCAGACCCTAAGCGGGTGGGGTTTACAGAAATTTTAGAATTATCCAGCCTGCGAGTATTACAACACACGCAACGATGGTGATGAGGTTGAACCACTTTTCGATAAACACTTTCGCAGGCTCGCCTATCCACCAGACTATGCCGGCTTCTATGCCGTACCGAAGCGAGCGCCCTACGATGCAAGCGGCAAGAAACATGCCAAAATTCAACTTCGCGACGCCGGCAGCTGTTGTCAATGCGAAAAATGGAACAGGAGTAAGCGCGGCTATAAACACGTACGACGTGCCCCGCTTATCGAATTCAGAAACAATGTGTTCGATGACTTCCGCACCGAACGCCCATTGGGTGCCACTAGCGATAAGCGCTGCGATAACGAAGTAGCCAACCATCGCTCCAGAAACACTACCCAAGGTTGCTATTGCCGCGAATACCCCAGATTTTTGCCTGTTTTTCAAGCACATCGGAATCAGAAGTGCGTCGGGTGGCACGAATGGCACAAAGGCTTCGATAAATGCAATACACAGAAGCACAATTGCTGCAAACGGCTTCGAAGCAAAACTCAGCACCCATTCATACAACCGGCGGTGAATAGCCCAATTTGGTATTGTTTCCTGCTCCATCTTGTGCATCTTATACGCCACAAAGAATTACAATGTTCAGATGCATCACGTACAGGTGAAATATAAAAAAATCCGCGAAACAGCTTTGGTTCCTTCGTATCAATCCCCGCACGCTGCTGGCATGGATGTACATTCTGCAAATACTGAAAACATTACGATTGAACCAGGAACAATTGAAATGATTCCGCTTGGGTTTGCCATGGCGCTACCGGACCACTACGAAGCGCAAGTACGACCTAGAAGTGGGCTTGCATCGAAGTACGGGGTCACCCTGCCAAATTCACCTGGAACTATAGATGCTGACTACCGTGGCGAATGCTGCGTTCCGCTTATTAATCATGGGCAAGAGCCCTTCGTAGTAGAGCCAAATATGCGTATTGCGCAAATGATTATTGCCCCTGTTGTGCAAGCTACATTTGAAGAAGTCGAAGAACTTGAAGATACTGTTCGTGGCTCTGGAGGCTTCGGCTCAACTGGTGCTTAGCTTTTATTTTTTTTGGCAACGAGGACGAGCGACCTCGACAAGAGTAATGGCTTGGAACTAAGGTGTTTTGCAATTTTATTCAAATGTACATTCTCCCCATCTTCCCTACAACGGTGTTTCCTGCCCATCACCCAACCTAGTAAGAATACCGGCAATAAAAACGGAAGCAAATGCTTCTTCTTTGTTCGGTCACCTTTAATTTCTGTGACTTCTGCACCAAGTGATTCTAGCAAATACCGTAAACGTAAGTAACTCATCGGATTAATATGCCCCCTGTCAATTGCTCGCTCTTTTGTGACGTGTTGCATAGCGTGCGGAGGAAATTGGAATGGATACCCATATAGAAAATGGTACCAACGACTATATACATTCATTACATTCGGAGTAGAAATAATAACAGTTCCTCCGGGGCGCAATATACGGACCAGTTCTGAAAGTAAACGGTACCCATCAAGGACGTGTTCGATTCCTTCTAAACATGTGACAACGTCAAATGTGCAATCGTCAAATGGAAATGGTTCTTCCATGTTGACACGGACAAATCCATCTCTTGCATCGTTAATATCTCCACCAATAGCGTGATGACCTAATTCATTCAATCGATCAACAACAAGGCCATTTCCTGCGGGTACATCGAGAACATCTAATTGAGAGCCTAATTGATTTATGCAATCAATCGTAATATCCATGTAATCCGTAAATCCCTCTACATGTGTGAAATCAACATATCCAAGTCGTGTTTTTGACATTGCTTTACTTTACCTTACACCAGTCCGTGAATACCATCAAGTCCAAGTGGTTCCCTTGAATAAAAGGGCTCTGCAGTTTCTGTTCGCATGCGACCACCGAAATACGAATCCTGTGCTTCAACCCACTTCACAATCGATCTGTTATGTTCAGGAATAACAAATTGCGTTTCGTACGCTACGATTGCCTCTCGTTTTTTCTTTGCAAAGCCTGTTGTGTCTAAAAGAAAACTTGGGTTTGGAATGATACGCAAATGCGTGCAGTAATAATAGAAGAACCACTTTGGATAGATTGGCTCGCCAGCCAAATCAATTTTTGTTAATTTTGCATCAAAACGAGCGTCTTCGACAATTCTCGTTGTAGCTACGTGATCTGGATGTGCGTCTTCAAAGTATGGAGCAAAAATTATATCTGCTTGATGTTCGCGAATCACAGAAGCAACCGCATGCCTGGCCGGTATGGAATGTTCAACATACCTGTTTGGCAAGTTCACAGTTGTTCTCTGTACGCCAAGTATCTCGGCGGCAACGCTTGCCTCTTTGGCACGAAGTTCGGGAGTTCCATGCGGTGTTGGTTCTCCGCTAGTCATATCAAGCAACAATACATCGTGTCCTTGTTCGACGAACTTTGCGATTGTTCCACCCATTCCAAGTTCTTGATCATCTGGATGTGGTCCGACTACGAGTATTTGCGCCATCTTCGTATTTTATAGGGTCTGGTACAGGTATACCAGACCCCGTCGAGGTATTAAAATACGGTAATGCGATACAAAATGATAGTGGCGTACGATGGGACAGAGTTTCATGGCTGGCAAACTCAGAACCGGCCGGACCTTCACTCTCTACGTACTGTGCAAGAAACAATGGAAAAAGCCGTGATGAAGGTAATGCGTCACCCGATTACTATTATTGGCGCCTCGCGGACCGATTCTGGTGTGCACGCACGAGGGCAAGTGGCAACGTTTGCATCAACAAACGACATACCGCCAGAAAAACTACTCATGGGGATAAATTCTTGGCTTCCTGACGATGTCCAAGTCAAAAAAATAGAAATCACGACAGACCGTTTCAATCCAATAAACGATTGCACTTCAAAAGGGTACAGATACAGCCTTGCGCATGGTTGCAGTAATCCGCTACGAAAACCAATGTTTGACCGGCGGTATCTTGCGCACACTGCGTACGAACTTGATGTTTCAGCCATGCAGACAGCGGCTTCTCATTTTCTTGGAGAACATGATTTTGCTGGCTTCACAAAACTTAATCATGGGCGTGAATCAACTATCAGAACAATCGATGGTTGCACTGTTACTGAAACCGAAGACTGGCGCATCGCCATCCATGTGTCGGGATCTGGTTTTCTTTGGAACATGGTTCGAATTGTGGCAGGCACACTTCTTGAAGTCGGGCGTGGATATACAAGCCCAGATTCTATCCCTGAACTTATCGCATCGTGCGATAGGAAGCGAGCAGGAAAAACGCTTCCGCCTGAGGGGTTGAGTTTAGAGTGGGTTTCGTTTGATTAATGGCCGAACAAGTTCGCCATTTCAAAGAACCCTTGCTCTGAAAAATATTCCAATGCTTCATCCACTGAACTAAATATTTTTGTCGCTGTCTCTGTAATGAATGGCGAAGGCGCCTTGGCAGGTTTCCACACTACATAGACTTCCTTCGTGTGTTCCCAAGCGTGCTGTAATTCTCGTTCAACCCCGCTAGAAAGACCAGGCACACCGCCTGGAAGTTCCGGAACGAGAGAAACAATCATATCTGATTGGTCAATCAATCTAAAATCACGCATGTAAATTTGGCCATCGATGTCGCCAGCGATATCTAAAATTTCGCGAACAGAAACCCGCATCGGGTCGCCGCCCTGTTTACCACCAAATGCATGTGCTTCAACTTCAATCCAATCTTTCCCCTGCTTAGCAGCTTCAATGCCTCGGTCGAGTAAAAGTTTCTCGTCAACGTCCGCAGGGTCGAAAGAGATGAAGTGTTCCGCGAGTGCAGCCCTGAACTGATCAATTTCTTCAAGGATGTCTGGCATGTCAACGACATGGCTCATTGGGAAACTTGGATATACTTTTTTTAAATTGTTTCGTGCGATAAGTCGGTAACACGTTTCGGTAGTATCTTGGTGACGACCACGGCTAAGAACATAAAACTCGTTGCTGCAACCGCACGCTTGCGCCATCAATTCTGTTGCGAGAATTTCTTCTTCACGCCAAACCATGCAGTCTTTCAATGTTGCATCAATGTCATGCTCTGCGTGCAAACGGTCGTGTACTACTTCGATATTGTCGACCAAACATATAAACAAATTTGGCTGAAAGGCTTTCAGTTGATCAAAGTCAAATGCTGGAAACAAACCGTGTCGCCAGCGAAACGTTGCGTGCGTATTCATAACAACATTAGGGTGGTCTTCAATAGGCGATGTCGCAGATACAATATCTTTAATGGCTGCTCGCCGAAGTGAATGCAATCGACTTAAAGGCAAGTCAAGAATACGCCCTGCTCGAATGTCCGGCCCCTCATTGTACATCATTGAACCTACGTTAAACACGTCAATGTTTCCACCACGCTCGCCTGCTAGATTTGCTGTTTGTTGCAGATATGGTTTTTTATCCATACCTATTTGACCGGTAATTACTGTTCTCATAAGGTGTAGTATACCGAGGCAGAGGCTTCACCGCTCATCATTTTTTCTTACGAGAAAAATGTTGCAACCATGATGCCCGCGCACGAGGAATTCGTTCACCTGATTTTCTATGACGTGACCACAACCTATAGGTGAGTGCGAGTGCAAGAACTACCATCACTAGACCTAATAACCGTACAACAAGTTCAACAGTACTTTTAGAAGAGTCAAAACTTGCAGCTATCCACCACCCAGCGAATAGTTGCGCAGGTGCAGTAATCAAACAACAAAGCATAGTGGCTACTGCAAATTTCCAAAACTTCATGTGCATCAATCCAGCGGCGGCAATCGTTGTTGTTCTGCTTGCTGGAATGAATCGTGCCAGAACAATTACCCAAACACCGCGAATATCAAATTGGTACTTCAGTTGGAGCAATCTTTTTGGATGCGCAATCCGCTTAAACCATTTTCGATTCACTAGACGCGTCCCAAGTTTTGAACACACTGTAAACCAGAGCAAGTCGCCGCATACAACCCCTGCATACACTGCTATTAGCATTGGCCAAATCGAAAGTTGCTCGCTCTGCTGTAACAACATACCTGCCGGAATGATGATGATATCTTCACCTAAAGGGATGCCTACTCCAGACAGTAACAACAAGCCAAACACTAGCCATGGAACCCAATCAGGTCCAACGCTCGTAATAATGCCGCTTATCCAAACTTCCATATTCAGACCACGCATGCCCCATGTTCGTCAATCGACGATGGTAGTTCTACAGTAGCCAAGTCATCGGACGAAGAAGCTGTCAACGGGCTAATTTCAACTTGCGCTCCATCGTGCACTTCGATGTACGTACGAAGCCATCGAATTGCTCGTGCTTGTTGTAAAGCTTTACTCGTTGACGGCGAATCCGTTCCTTCGGCATTCTTGATGGGCGCAAACTCTTCTTCGCGTTTTGTCTCCACAACAAGAGACCTATCAGCCATCGGTACTATGTCAAAAACAAAACGTTCGTACTTGTATGCGTTTGGTTCTTGAGGAGAAACACGTTCGCCAGCTTCGAGATGTATGTGCGATACTTTTTTATGCGCTCGATGCCACGGCATTACATCTGCAACCCGTTGCAAAAAATTAATAGAAATCATATGAATTGCGATGGAGCCTGCTGAAAACAGAAGTTTGCCTTGCTCGTCGGTTTGCGTGGCAAATTCTACCGGTAAATCGCTGTACTCAACTACTGTCGTAGCTGAGTCAACTTGGCAAAAGACGCCTACGCGCTCCTTAGCATCTGCCTTCTGCACGCACTTGCTGCTTACTTCGCATGAAGATACGTCTCCCACATGCATTCCAAGAAACACAGGGTCGACAACGCGCACAAGCGGGTTATCGATTTGGATATACGAGAGATATGCAATACCCCTTGATTCCATCTCTTCAAGACCTCCACTTGCTTGTAACGCTGTGATCACCCCGCCATGTCCATCGGGATTCATAGCAATGCTCCCTTTGGATGCAAGCAACATTCGTCCGTCAGCATCAACAGCTGGAATTTGCGCTTGCGAGAAAATAAATATATCTGTTCTGTCAATTCCAAAACAATTGTTGTCTACCAAAAAACATTCCGTGGCTTCTTCGTTCTGCATGCTTGTCATGATGTACCACGGGATTGTTCTCCCGTATTTTTTAGAAGCAAATACTACTTGTTCTGCTACAAGTTGAAACAATGATTTTCCAGAAATGGGCGCTGCCGGAAATGTCCCTTTCGGTCCACTCCAACCAAGCCTTGTGCCCTGCCCACCTGCTACTGTCAATACGCCAAGCGTGCCGTTGCGAATAAGTTCTTCGCCGCGCTCTTTGCACGATTCATCAAGCATTGCTACTGGTGATGGGCTTAAATTTTGCCCAATCGAACATTCTTGCGTCTTTCCAAGAGATGCAAACAAGTCTAGGTCAATCTCGTTGAGTTCCGCAAGAAATGAACGCTGTTCTGTTTCGGTAAGTTCATCCCAAAACCGAAAGACATGCCCTTGTCCTTGGTCTTCAAATCGAGCGACTACATCACTTGGCAGTTCGATCAAAACTCG
>JABJDN010000043.1 GCA_018665385.1 Phycisphaerae bacterium
CAGCACTCCTAGCGAAACTCGCAGGCATAGCCATGGAATCGTCAACAGCACCAACGACGCAACCAGTGTCAGGCGGCGCGTCATCGCTTGTAGAAGTTGCACCCTCAATTACGTAATTTACAAGTGTACTTCCAACAAGAATGATTTCGCCTTCGCTGCCATTGAGTGATTCAATAACACCTGCCCACGGGCTTGGTACTTCAACAAGCGCTTTGTCGGTTTCCATTTCAGCAATAACCTGCAACTCGTCTACAGTGTCTCCAACGGAAACACACCACTTGATGAGCTCAGCTTCGTGTACACCTTCGCCTAAGTCAGGAAGGATAAAATAGGATTTGTCTTTGGGTTGATGTGTAGCCATAATTAATATACAAGTGTTTCGTGTATAGCCTTACCAATTCGCTCGGCATCTGGAAGGTAGTCTAATTCTAGTTTGTAGTATGGCATGATTGTGTCAAACCCACAAACGCGCTGCACCGGTGCTTCTAATTGTAAAAAGCAATGCTCCATTATCCCCGCAGCAATTTCTGCTCCAAGACCACATGTTTTTGGCGCTTCGTGAACTATGACACAGCGACCTGTTTTATTTACAGATTTTGCGACCGTGTCCATATCGAAAGGGTTGATGGTTCGCAAGTCGATGAGTTCAATGTTTTTACCAGAAGATTCAATAGCGTTCATACATTGAATAACTGTAGCGCCCCATGAAACCATTGTTAATTCTTCGCCCTCGCAAACAACGCGCGCTTCACCAATTGGAACCGTGTATTCGTCTTCGGGAACTTCTTCTCTGAATGCCCTGTAAATTCGTTTTGGTTCAAAGAAAATAACTGGGTTAGGATCTCGAATCGCGCTGATAAGCAAACCTTTTGCATCATACGGCGACGAGGGCATAACAATTTTTAAGCCGGGAGTATGTGTATATATCGCTTCTGGGCTATCGCTGTGCAGTTCGGGTGCGTGGATGCCACCACCAACAGGGACGCGAAGAGTTAATGGGCAAGTGAGCCCGCCGCGTGTCCTTGTGTTTGTCCTTGCGCATTGATTTGTAAGTTGATCAAACGCAGGGCCCATAAATCCTTCGAACTGAATCTCTGGAATTGGCCGAAGGCCACCCATTGCTAAACCAATTGCAGTTCCCATAATTCCAGATTCTGCAAGTGGGGAATCAACAACACGGTCACCACCGAAGCGTTGAAATAATCCTTCGGTTGCGCGGAATACTCCGCCGTTTAAACCGATATCTTCACCAAGCAGAAGAACGCGGTCGTCTTTTTCCATCTCTTGAATGAGCGCAAGGTTGATAGCTTGTACAAGTGTTAGATTCGCCATTATTGCACAGTCCCTTCGGTTGCGGGAATTTGCACTGGTATCTGCGATGGGTCTTGACCAAGGCTGCTCGTTCGCATAGTTTGTCGTTGGAGTTTGAGTTGTTTGGGCATATCGGTGTACATTGAATCGAAGAACTCCGTTGCACTTGGCGCATCAATTCCCTCAGCGCGTTTCACAACTTCGCTCACGGTTTGCGCAGCAACTTTCAAATGCTCGTCTTCTTGCTCTTGTGACCAAAGTCCAAGTTTTTCAAGGTACTTTCGAAGGCGAATCATTGGGTCGCGTTTTTCCCACATTTCAAGTTCTTCTACATTGCGGTATCTGCTGGCATCGTCTGCGGTCGTATGATCACCAAGACGGTAGGTAAGTGCTTCGATGAATGTTGGCCGGTTGTTTTCCCGTGCGTTTTTCACAGCGTCTCTGACGACTTTCACCATCGCAAACATATCATTACCATCCACTTGCACACAATCCATACCGTACGCAATTCCGCGTTGCGCTACTGTTGGAGCGGAGCATTCAAGTTTCGTTGGTGTTGAAATTGCCCAGCCATTATTTTGGCAAACAAATACAACAGGTAGGTCAAGGTTCGCTGCAAAGTTCGCAGCCTCATGAAAATCGCCTTCGCTTGTTGCGCCATCACCAAAGAACGTACATGCAATTGCGCCGTCTTTTTTATATTTACTTGACCATGCCAA
Organism: Phycisphaerae bacterium; assembly: GCA_018665385.1. Taxonomy (GTDB): domain Bacteria; phylum Planctomycetota; class Phycisphaerae; order Phycisphaerales; family SM1A02. Next base: position 2,031 of record JABJDN010000043.1, read on the forward strand.
TCCAGTTGCGTGGAGCATTTGAGAACCAATAGCGATTGCAAGTGGTGTCACGTTGCATTCATCAATATGATTTCCGCGCTCGTCGCCCATCCAGTGCAATAGCACTTTTTCCATCGGAAGGCCACGCCAGAATAGCCCAGCGTTTTCACGATAACAAGTGACTAGCCAGTCTTTCTTTTCTAAAACATATGCTGCTGCAAGTGATGGAACTTCTTGTCCTCTGTTTTCAGGGTACGTGCCCATGCGCCCAGAGCGTTGCAACTTAAATGCTATCTCGTCAAGATGACGACATGTCATCATGTGCTTATACATGGCAACGAGGTCATCGTTTGGAATAAGACCTTCGCCCATGCTTGCATCGAAATTTCCATGCTCGTCGAGTATGGAAATATGTTCAATTTTTGTTTCATAAGCAATATTAACTGGCATGTACACTTAGTCCTTGCCCGTTGGCGATACGCTGTTCTGCAATTTCAACCGCTGCCGCATAAGAAGATGCAGAATGCTCGGTTAGTTCTAAAATTTGTTGCGTCGTAGTGAATATTTCATCGTTTTTACAAACGAGTTCGTCGTCTGTCATGCCAAGGTGCATGCCAGCAAGATGAATAAGTCCACCAGCGTTTACAACAAAGTCTGTGCCGTACACGATGCCTGCGGTTTTTAACGCTACTGCATCTTCCTCTGGGTCATCCAGAATATTGTTCGCTGCGCCGCACACAATCGGACACCGTAAGTGTTCAACCATATTTCCATCGATTACACCGCCAAGTGCACAAGGAGCAAGAATGTCGCATTCTGCTTTTAAAATATCATCGACGTGCGCTACGGTAGCTCCGAACTCATCAACTGCAGTGTCAAGATTCGTTTTGTTGATATCAGCAACAATGAGTTTTGCCCCAGCCCCGTGCAACAATTTACAAAGGTTTTGTCCAACATGTCCAACGCCTTGCAGCGCTACAGTTTTGCCTACAAAATCTTCGCCTAGCCCAGCTTGTAAAAGACATGCGCGCATTCCGTGAAATACACCAAGGGCGGTCCAAGGGGATGGGTCTCCACCGCGCGATACAGTTTCGCCACCCATGACATGATTCGTTTCATGGGCCATCCAGTCTATAAATTGTGTATCAACACCAACATCTTCAGCAGCTATGTACGCGCCGTTAAAGGTATCAACGAATCGTCCCATTGCTCTTGCTTCTGCTTCAGTACGACCAAACTCGCGATGAGGCATCATGATGACACTTTTAGCCCCACCCATTGGCAAGCCAGAAATAGCAGCCTTATACGTCATCCCTTTTGAAAGGCGAAGAACGTCGTACACTGCATCGTCTTCACTTTCGTAGTACCAACGTCGCGTTCCACCAAGCGCATTACCAAGCGCAGTAGAGTGGATAGCGACAATAGCCCGCAGCCCAGTCTCTTTGTCGTGGTGAAAACAAAGGCGATCGTGCCCTCGAGCTGTCATTTGTTCAAACATAGAATCTTTCTCTTGCATCATTTGTATATCGTAAGTGAATTAGTGGGTTGAGGTCTCTTCTTGAGCATAGAGCGAACCATTACCAAA
>JABJDN010000042.1 GCA_018665385.1 Phycisphaerae bacterium
AATTCTGAAGATGCCAACGATGTTCCAGTCGTTGTAAAACTACCTATAAACAAAAATGAATTGCGATGGACGCGAAGAATGCAAAATGCAAACGGAGTTGCACCCACCCTCTTTGCAAGTGATGAAAAGTTAAATGGGTACGATCTTGCGTGGCTAATCATTGAACGGTTCCCTGTTGGTCCCCTTGGTGCACATTGGGATGACTCAAACATTGAACGCATTTCGGAATCTGCTGCGCTCTTTTCAAAATTTGCTTCTGAGTTCCCTGTCGATCAAAAGGGAAGAAGAGAAAACTGGAAAGACCTTCTTGAAATTGCTAAGAAAAGTATTCGCGAAAACAATCTTGAAAACAAATCTCGATGGAAAAAAGCGCAGTCGCAACTTTCTAAAAGACTCACAGGATTACTAGAGTTGTGGAGAGGTAGAAGAATTAATCAATGGCTCCATGGCGATGTTCAGCTTGCCAATGCGATGTGCCGAACAGCTGAGCCAAATGCACCTGTCAGTTTGATTGATTTGGCTGAAGTACATGCAGGGCACTGGATTGAGGACGCGGTGTACCTAGAACGGCAACTATGGGGACATAAAAGTAGGCTTAAAGCATCAAGGCCCGTGCATGCAATGGCAGCCGCTCGGAAAAAGTTTGGAATGCAAGTAGATGATAATTATCACCAACTTGTGGACATAAGACGGCTCTTGCTTGCTGCTACTGCTCCAGCATTTATGCAGTCAGAAGGCGACCCCCGTTATTTAGCTTCCTGCTTATCGCAGTTTGAGACTGCTCTTAATAGGATTCAATAAAAGCATATGTGGTAGTATGACCACCAATCATGCTACAAAATATTCTTCAAAAATTATTACCTTACCCTCGCGCAGTTAAATATGCTCGCCTTCTTCGTCGATCCCAACGCGATGCAAAGAGCACGCTGGCACAACCACTCGAAAAACCAGTTTCATTTGTTTTTGGTTGTGGTCGCTCGGGCACAACTATCCTTGGAATATTACTCACTCAACACAAGCAAGTGCATTACCTTCGAGAGCCATACCACATTTGGAGAGCAATCGAACCATCAACTGATATGGTTCGCTTGTTCGGTGATGCTGGTGTTGACCCGCACTGCATACTGTCTAACGAAAGCGCAACACCCGAAGTTATTCAGCGGTTTAAAGCGTGTATGCAAGCTGAGCAAACAAGAGGTGGGAGCAGTGCATATGTCATTGAGAAAACCCCAATTCAGGCGATGCGAATCGAACTTCTCTATGCTTGCTCACCACAATCTCGTTTTATTCATCTTGTAAGAAATGGACTTGACGTCGTTCGTTCTATAGATAAGCTCGCAAAAGACAATAGTTATGGCATTGCAGGTAAAGGAACATGGAACCGTTGGTGGGGCCGAGACATGTGTAAGTGGCATGCTTTGGCAGCAGATGCAATCGAACACAATTGGTTCGCAAGCGAGGTGCCTTTGTTGAGTACCGATGCTCAAATGGGGGCTCTAGAGTGGATTGTGAGCCTAAGCGAAGTACAAAAACACAAAAAACTATTGGGCGATTCTCTTTTAGAAATTACGTATAACGACTTCACTGGGTCGTCAGCCAATACCGTTGAAGAAATTTGTCGACATTTCGGACTTGATGTATACGACGAATGGGTAGATATATGCTGCAACACACTAGAGCCAGCTCGCAAAAATTCAGGCTCGCCCCTAGTCTTACCACCAGAAATGTGTTCCACATTCAACCAATTACAGGCACATTATGGATTTGAAGGTACAGCCGTAGAGCAGTAAAGAGATTGCGATGATGCTTCTATTCGGATAGAATACTTTGCTCCCCAAAAAGGATTTACACCATGGACCGCGATCGATTAAAAGATATACAAACAGCTGACATCTCTGAAAGCAATGTAAACGAAGATTTCGTGCATTGGTTGAAGACAAAGGGCCCAAATTACCTGCTCATTATTATGGTTGTCATTGCTGGCATGCTCTGGTGGCAAAATTACCAACGTGGCGAAGAACAGTACCAAGCAGAAGCGTGGAGCGCATATGCAGAAGCTGCATCAACGGGCCTTCCAGCATCACTTGAAGATGTTGCCCAAGTGCACGCAGACGTAGATGCTCTTCAAGAATTAGGGCTCTTAAGCGCAGCTGATTTGTACCTGAAAGCGGTTATCAATAACAACACTGTTGGAAATAACGAAGCGACTACAACTATTTTGACTGCAGACGAGCGTTCGTTTTACCTTGATAAAGCAGACGCACTCTATGCTGAACTTATAAAAAGCGACGATAATTCCGACTCCATTACTTTATTCGTTGTTTCGGGCATGTTCGGTAGAGCCGCAGTCGCTGAGTCAAAAGGTGATACTGAGAACGCAAAGCATTACTACGAATTGATTCTTGCGCGTGCTAGCGATGTATTCCCTGGCCTTTCAACGCAAGCGAAATACAGAATAGAAACTCTTGATACGCTTACTGATGCGATTGTCCTTCCAACCGATGCAGAAGTAACCGCGCGCAACAACCAAGTGGAACAGCGAGATCCAACTCCAGTAAATTCGACTATCGATGCACTGAAGGATCTTTCTGATTCAAACGAGTAATTATGAGTTCGCCGAGTAATCGGTCAAAAAAATTCTTAGACGGTGGCGGAAATATCGATACCGATGCACTTTTTCATGCATACGAGGAACAAGGTTCTGCTGATGAGGAAGGACTGATTGAAGCGACCTTCAACATACGCAAAAACCTGAATAGGCGACTTGATAGTTATCTTGCCACTCGAATTCCATTTCTCTCGCGAACGAGTATAAAACGATTGATTGAAGATGAATCGGTCACCGTTAACGGGAAGGTTCCAAAGGGCTCTACAAAAGTGCACCAAGGCGATGTCGTTTGTGTCACACTCCCGCCTCCACCTTCTTCGGAAATACCCGCAGAAGACATACCACTCAAGATTCTGTTTGAAGATAAAGATATTATTGTACTGAACAAGGACGACGATATTATTATCCACCCAGCTCGTTCGCATAAATCTGGAACCATTATTAATGCGCTAGCTTGGCATTTTCAACACGTAAGCGATGGAGCACTCTCCTCAGTAGGCGAGGAGTTCGCAAGACCAGGCGTAGTGCACAGATTGGATAGACACACTACAGGCGTCATGCTCGCTGCTAAAACAGATACTGCACATTGGCGTCTTGGAAAGCAATTCGAAAAACGCCAAACAAGAAAACGATACCTTGCTGTTGTGCATGGTGAAATAGAACCACTGACAGATGTCATCGATATACCACTTGGGAAGCACCCAACCAAACGAGATTCGTACGCTGTCCGTTGGGATGAAACTGGCAAACCGTCCGTAACTGTGTTTCATGTTCGCGAAATTTACGATGGGTACACGCTTGTCGAGTTAGATTTAAAAACAGGTCGAACGCATCAAATCCGCTTGCACCTTCAACACTTGGGGTATCCAATAGTTGGCGATGATATTTACGGCGGAAAACACTTGAAAGTCTCTGACATCATTCCACGTGGCCATGAATCGGAACTTGACAGAACTTCTTTTGTCATCCAAAGACAAGCATTGCACGCGGGGTATTTAGCATTCACGCACCCCATATCAGATGAGCCCGCCGAGTTCACAGCCCCCCTGCATGGCGACATGGCAAACCTTGTCAAAATGTTACGGAAGCACCGGTTCAAAAAAGCACCCAAACTTCAAAACACCATCATCGACCTTGAGTACGCCGTCAACTACGACAGCTAACTTCTTTTCGTGCAAGTTACAAATTAGCGCATTTTTATGGTGACGAGAGCGAACATGGCTAGGATGACTGCCACTACCCAAAAGCGAATAACCACTTGCGATTCGGACCACCCCTTGCGATGAAAATGGTGGTGAATAGGGGCACATTTAAACAGTCGCTTTCCACCAGTGAATTTGTAGTAGTAAATTTGCAAGAAACTACTTCCAATTTCTACGACAAAAATACCACCAATAATCAGTAAGAGAAATTCTTGTCGAATAATGATTGCGATTGTTGCGAGCAAACCGCCAAGTGGGAGTGATCCTGTATCACCCATGAAGACTTTTGCGGGGTAGCAGTTAAACCATAAAAATCCTAAGCATGCCCCTGCAGAAGCCCCAGCAACAACCATCATTTCTGCAGCACCTTCTACATGGGGCATCAGCAAATACCCAGCTAACTCTGGTGAACCAGCGATGTAACTCAGGACCATCATTGCAAAACTAGCAATTGCAACTGTTCCAGGCGCAAGACCGTCAAGTCCGTCTGTAATATTCACCGCGTTCGACATAAACATCACCATAAAGATAGATATTCCAATAAAAGAACCCGCCCCAAGAATAATGAGGTGTGGCGAAATCGTAAGTGATTCCGTTCCCGGTAAATATGTTCGAACGAATGGAAGTGTCAATGAATGTGCTACTTGGTCCACTTGTGCGTATTGCCAAGCCATCAATGCAACGACTAAGCCGATTCCGAACTGAAAAAGCAATTTCTCCCACCGGTACAAGCCATCTCTTGAACCGGGCTTTCTGTGTTTTGCGACAAGTTTTAACCAGTCATCAAATCCGCCAAGCACGGTAAACAAGAACACGGACATAATCAATAACTGCACATACTGATTGAATAAGTCTGCTAACAAAAACGTGGTGATTAGAATCGAGCCAATCAGAAGCACACCACCCATAGTCGGTGTATTTTCCTTGTTTTTCATCAATGCATCTAACTCAGCATGATCGAACATAGCATGATCGCCAATTTTCCACTTCACAAGTAACCGAATCCACCATTTACCAAAGAGCAAAACGATAAAAAATGCAACAATTACAGCAGTAAACGCTCTGAATTCTCGCTGGTATAACACTTGTAAAAATGAGTAGAGCCCTACGCTGTCGAGCCATTGATCCATTGATTGCAGTAAGTTGTATAGCATGTGGTATATGTATCGTCGGCTAGTGGTTGGAAACTGTTGTTTGGCGTTTCATTTCGATTATTCGTTCTAGTTGCACTCCACGTGACCCCTTCAACAAAACCGTATCACCCTTTTGAAGCAACGACGCTATACGTTTCAGTGCCTCGTTGCTCGCAGTGGGTTCATGGGTTGACTGCGTTGACTGCAGCGAAAGAGCTGGGCCAAGCATGTACTCCCCTACCAGGCAAACAACATCTGCATCAATCTTTGCAATTCTTTCCACCAATGCATCGTGTTCGTGTTGAGCGTTTGCCCCAAGTTCGAGCATATCCCCTAACACCAATACTTTTCTACCGCACTGCAGATTAGCAAAGAACTCTAACGCTCCACGCATTGAAGTAGGATTCGCATTATACGAATCATCTATAAAAGTAATACCACCAACGTGTTTTTGGCTGAGCCTTCCATCTGGTGCTTGCACGCGCGTAATTTTTTGCAATATGACACCTATTGGTACCTCTGGCATTGCAACGGAACATGCGACAACTGCTAGCGCACCGTTTCGAGCGTTGTGCTCTCCTAGTAACGAAAGTACAACTGTATCATCCCCTATGCGGAGTATTGCATTGCCATCGCTATTCACACTTGTTTGCACCTGTATATCTGCAGATTCTGAATCTCCAACAGTAATTACATGCGCTGCAATAGCAAATGGTGAAATGTCAATTTCTTCTGGAATTATTGCGTACCCAGAGCTTGGCAGGGCTTCTAGAAGCGTCGCTTTTTCCCTAAGGATTGTTTCAGCATCACCAAAACCTTCGAGGTGTGCATTTCCAATCGCGGTAATGATGGCAATAGATGGAGAAACAAGTTGCGACAACGGTTTCATTTCGCCAACATCATTTGCACCTACTTCTGCGACGAGAAATGACGCCTCTTCCGCAGAAAGAATCGTTAATGGCACACCTAAATCATTATTAAAACTTTTTGCTGATACTACTGCCGTATCTCCAAGGAGTGTTCCGAGCATGTCTTTTACTGTTGTTTTTCCAACTGAGCCAGTGACGGCAATGACAGTCGCCCCAAGTTCTGCACGCCTGCCTGCTGCTAAAGAACGCAGTGCGCTTCGCGCGTCTGAAACAAGAACATACGGAATAGTACTCTGAATAGCACGCTCAACTACAACGACTGAGCATCTGGCATCCTGCGCATTCTGTACAAATGCATGACCATCGCTTTGCTCGCCTTGCAACGCAAAAAAAACGTTTCCCTTTTTGCAGTTTCGCGAATCTATTGACGCACCGCTGCATTGAATGTTTTCATCACCCACTAATTCTCCGCAAACATACTGCGCAAGTTGTTTCGAAGTAAAACTCATTACACCGTGTTCGGAGTACACTTTTGCATTATGTCATTTGCAATTTCAACATCGTCGAATGGTATAACTGTATCTTTCAAAATCTGATTCTTTTCATGCCCCTTGCCAGCAATAACTACGATATCGCATTCAGCAGCGGATGTAATCGCTGTTCGAATAGCTTCTTTGCGATCCGTAATTCTTGAAACCAATGAAAGTCTATCTTGTGGCACGCCAGTAAACACTTCGTCTAAAATGCACTCGGGGTCTTCTGACCGAGGGTTGTCGCTCGTTGCGTAGACCCTATCCCCAACTGTTGAAGCAATGTTCCCCATGCGTGGACGTTTTGATTTGTCTCGATCTCCACCACACCCAAAGACAACATGAAGTTTTCCGCCTTCTGGAAGCACTTGACGAACTGACCACAACATTTGTTCTAGTGCATCATCAGTATGCGCAAAATCAACAAACACATTTGCGCCTTGCGCCTCAACACGTTCCAAACGACCTGGTGGCGACTTTGCACAAGCAATAGCTGAAGCAATTGATTGCGCATCTACACCAAGTGCGTGAGCTACCGCTGTAGCCTGCAGCGTATTTATAGCATTATGCCGTCCAATCAAGGGTAGCCGAACTTCAATTGTGCCCCACCCACCATGCAAGCGAATTAAAGACCCATCGAGTTTTTCTTCTAGTATCTCAACCCAAGCAGTAGCGGCGTTGCTCTCTGTTCTACACGAAATCACTTGAGCCGTTGTTCGTTCTGCTACTGACCAACTGACAGGATCGTCCATATTAATAATTGCTTGCGAGGAAACGATATCGAACAGTTTCATTTTTGCTTGCAAGTATGAATCAAAGGAACCATGGTAATCAAGGTGGTCGCCAGACAAATTAGTAAATACGCCAATGTCGAAATCTAACGCGGCTACTCTCCCTTGGTCAAGTGCATGGCTTGAACATTCCATGACCGCAGCACTGCAACCATTATTAACCATTGAATGAAGAATCTTCCCGATGTCGCAAAAACTTGGAGTTGTCAACGAAGATTGCGTTGCCTGTATCCCATCATCGCATACGATTGTGCCCAGCATGCCGCATTTCATTCCTGACGCACTTAATATATGTTGCACAAGCCATGCGACAGTTGTTTTTCCATTTGTGCCTGTAATGCCAATGAGTTTCAACTTCGAGGATGGCGAATTATGAAACCGTTCTGAAATTATTGCTCCAACCAAGCACGGCTCGCAAGTTTCTACAACGCCAACATTTCTATTCTGTAAGGTGCTCGCAACTTCCGGAGTACAAACGATCGCAATCGCGCCTTTGCAAATTGCATCGTCAATAAATGCTGCACCGTCCCGCCGAACCCCACTTCTTGCAATAAAAATTGAACCCGGTGTCACCCTTCCAGAGTGTTGCACGACATCTCGTACTGGTTCATCGTTGGTAACCAGAACTCGAGCATTCAATCCATGAATAAGCGTGTGAAGTGTGTGCATCCGTGCAGTTACAGGATACAACAGATTCACCTCTTACGGAAGGATAAACATCGCATCTCCGAAACTATAGAAGCGATAATCTGAAGCAATTGCATGAGCATACGCTAACTGAAGGCGCTCAATGCCAATTTTTGCTGCAACCAAGGTAAGCAAAGTAGATTTAGGCAAGTGAAAATTGGTCAAAAGACCATCCACAAGTGTAAATGAATACGGCGGCGAAATCATCAAATTCGTCGAGCCCGACAAGCCACCTTCACTTGGCCACGAATCCATTGGAGGCAACGATTCGAGTGTTCGAACGGTTGTTGTGCCTACAGCGACAATGGCGCGGCCCTCCCGTTTTGCCTGTTTGATCGCCTGCAATGATATCTGGCTCACAGACCACTTCTCCCAGTGCATAACGTGCTCATCGATTGTCTCTGTTTCGATTCCCTTAAACGTGCCTGCGCCCACATGGAGAGTGACGGGAACTTGCTGTATCCCCTTCTTTTGCAAATCGGATAACAACGCATCATCAAAATGCAAGCCAGCAGTAGGAGCTGCAACCGATTCGTTCTGCCCAAGGTCTGCATAAACAGTTTGGTATTGGTCGCGGTCGGTCTCTTCTGAAACAATAGTTTCGCCGCGGGCGCGAACTATGTACGGCGGAATGGGGGTTGTTCCAAATTTTATTAAAATTTCTCTTGCCGATAACGAAGAAGAACAACGGCATATCCAATTCGCTCCATTTCTTTCGAGCAATTCCAACTCGACGTCGCCAAGGAGAAGTTGAATTCCAGCTCGAAGTTTCCCATTACTTTTGAGCATTACATTCCAGCCATCTGAAATTTCTTCTAAAAACAGTCCTTCTACTTTACCACCCGTTTCTTTTCGCGTAGTCATAAAACGAGCGGGCAATACAGATGTTTCATTAACAACTAACAACGCATCGCTTGGTAAAAAATCGGGCAAATCAAAAACTTGCTTATCCTCGAAGCCATCTTGCTGTACCACAAGTAATTTTGCAGAATTCCGTGGATTTGCAGGTCTTGTTGCAATTCGTCCTTCTGGCAATTCGTACTCTAAATCTTGTACTGTTAACGATTGCTTCACGAAGCCCGCTTCAAATGCGAGGGAATACCCGCAAGGTATTGTTCAAGCTCAGCAGGAACTGTTTTCAATCCCCTGCGTAATGCTTTTGCCAACGCGTACCGAAGTGAATTATCTCTTCGTTTCAGAACATTATCTGTTACTCGTATGTCGTTGGCTATCATTGCATTGATTGACCATTCCCACGCTTTATATTCTTCAAGGCAACGCGGTTTGTATGTATGGAATCCGATTGCATGGTGACCGACTTCATGTAAAAATATCGCGCAACTCATTGGCCCCTTCGGATAGGGAGATTCCAGCAATCGAGTAACGTTGCCTTTTTTATCTTTGAGCTCCCAAGCGCAACCGCTCATCGAACTTCGCCATTTTCGTATTCGAAAACCGTAAGAATCTTTCATCGTTTCTACAAGCGCATCGTATTTTACTTGAATCGGGCGAGGCTTAGTATTTGTTGGCACTCTCCTTTTTTTGGGTTTCGGCTCGGGATGCCTAAGCACATCCCACAATGTCAATGCAATCGCTTTCATATTCATGCTGGCACCTCGCATAGGTCGCCCGTTTGGATTGCACGCCCATTGCAAAAATCTTTCCAAGACATTGCCCTGCTGCCAGCTGGTTTAAGCTCTTGCACTTCAATGCTCCCAAAACCAACTGCAATTGTTCCGTCTTCAAGCACAGTACCAATGTCTCCTGTACCGTCTTTGGGAATTGCTCTGTGTATTTTGCAATCAACTCCAGCGATAGTCAGATGACAGCCTGGCCACGGAGAGTACCCTCGAATTGCATTTGCCACCTGCACTGCACTTTTCGACAAATCAAGGATAGCGTCTTTACGCGACATTTTTGGTGCGTACGTGACCAACGTTTCATTCTGTTCTTCTCCAGAAAAATCGCCATCGAGGACCTCCATCACAATATCTGGTCCGAGCAATGATAAGCGATCATGCAGTTCTCCAGCCGTTTCAGTAGGCGAGATAGTTGTTGCAACTTTTCCAAGAACAATGCCAGCGTCCATCTTTTGCGCAAGTGTAATCACACTAACACCAGCTACAACATCGCCATGCAAAATTGCTGCGTTAATTGGAGCTGCTCCACGCCAGCGAGGCAAGAGCGAAGCGTGCAAATTTATAGTTGGCCTGTTTCCAATAAATTCTTCTGATAATTTTTGACCAAACGCAATGACAACAACCGCATCTGGGTTCAATGCATTCATTTGTTCTAGAAATGCAGGCATGTTCACATTAGTTGTTTTGAACAACGCTACTTGTTGCGCTGAAGCCCATTCGCCTATAGCCGTTTGTTTTGGAGACCTCTTACGTCCAGCGGGTTTATCTGGCGACGTAACGACACCTACAAGTTCATGCTCTTGTGCAATGCGTTCGAGGGTTGCTAGGCCAAATTCTCCTGAGCCAAGGAAAAGAATACGCATCGTTTATATTGCTCGTTCTAAATATTTAATCTGTCTTCTGTTCACAATGCGGTCCATAGCATTCATTTTGTCAAGAATAAGGATGCCGTCAAGATGGTCGTTTTCATGCTGCCAGATTCGAGCAATAAACTGATCACTTTCCATTTCAATCGGTTTGCCAGTAGCATCCCAGCCTGAAATACGAATACCAATCGGCCGCTTTATATCGCATCTGATATCTGGAATGCTTAAGCATCCTTCTTCCTCTGCTTCAATCTCATCGCAAATTATATGCAACGTTGGATTGAGCCAAACAACTCCATTGTCTTCATTTTCGGGATCGCGAGTGACAAACAGCCTCCATGGCAATCCCACTTGTGGCGCTGCAAGGCCTACACCCTCGTGCTCGAACATCATTTCAATCATCCGCGTTGCGACTTTATGCACATTTTGGTCAGTCACATCAACTTCAATTGCCTTCTCCCGAAGAATCTGGTCTGGGTAATAGGTAAGCGATATAGAAATCGGGTCGACTGACATGGGAGCATTCTACCTCAAGGGCATTGACCCGATGTACAATACTGCGTATCCTTTGGGACCGAAATTCATGGCATTATTTGGAAAAAAATCCGACTCCGCTGAGGCATTTGTCCCAGAACCAGAAAAAGCCAACGTATGGTTTGATCGAGCTCGTCAAATGGCAGACAGCCATAACTTCGAATCTGCCTTCAACTTTTTCGCAAGTGGCTTTAAACTTGACCCACGAGATATTGAAGTACATCAAGAAGTCATTGCAATAGCATCCACGTATTACAACAAAGGCGGCGAGCCAGTAGCCAATAAGCAGATAAAACAAATTGATGGCCCTAGCGATATTGATAAGTTTGTTACTGCCCTGTTTGTCTGGTGGCACGACATTACAAATCCTAAATTTGGCATAAAAGCAATTGAAACAGCCGTGAAGGCCAACCAAAATAAATTTGGTGCGAAAATGGCTGATACTATTTTGGGCCTTTCACAGAGAACGGGCAAAGAACTTACGCATAAAGAACTAAAGAACTTGATGGAGTTATTTAAGTCGACAGATGCCTGGGACCAAGCAATCAAAGTGGGACAAGCAGCACTTCGAATGAAACCAGACGACTCTGTTCTTGAACGTGACCTTAACGAGCTCGCTGCAGAACGTGCAATGACCGAAGGTGGCTACGAGAACATGGGCGAAGAAGGTGGCTTCCGTGGAATGGTCAAAGACCTTGACAAACAACGCGAACTTGAAGAAGACGAATCACTCGCTGGCTCTGCAGGTAGCGAAGAGAGAGTCCTTGCACGTGCAAAGAAAGAGTTTGACGAGAATCCATCTTCGGCAGATGCCATTACTACCTATGTCAAAGTATTAAAAAAACAAAAGTCGCCCGAAAATATAAAAATGGCGTTCCAAGTTTTGATGCATGGGTATAAAGCGACGCAACAGTATCGTTTTAGAATGGAAGCTGCTGACATCAAAATATCGATCGGCTTAAAGCAAATTGAAACGCTTACTGAACAACTAGCAAAAGAACCTAGCGACGAACTTACTGAGCAACTTGCGACTAAAGAATCGGAAATGCTTGCATTCCGAAAAAAAGAATACCAAGAGCGTGCTGAGAAATATCCAACTGATAGAAAAATTCGATTTCAACTTGGCGAGCTTGCTGTACAAGAAGGTGACATCAACCTTGCCATGGAATGTTTTCAAAAAGCCAAAGACGAACCAAGGCTTCGCGTCCGTGCTGGTCAAGAATTGGGACGTTGCTTTATGTGCGAAGGCTGGTTTGCAGAAGCTGCGGGTGAGTTTAAAGAGTCAATCAAGGCACTTGCTGGAACTGATAACGACACCGAATTATCACTTCGGTACGACCTTATGAAATCACTGTCAGAAAAAGCCGACAAAGAGCAAAACATCGATTTGGCAAAGGAAGCAATGGATATTTGCTCAGGTATTGCTCGTAAAGATATTTCGTATCGTGATATTCGTGACTGGCGAAGAAAACTTGACGAACTCGTCAAAAATCTCGATTAAGCTCATGAGTGGGCGTCTAAGCCCACCCGTTGTACAAACTCATTGTATTGCTCTTTCGTATCAATCCCACCAGGCTGGGGTTTAACGTGCGCCACTGCTATGGAATACCCATTATCAATAGCGCGCATTTGTTCTAAACGACGAGAAATTTCATTCTGCGTTGGTTGCATTTCAACGTACGTCTGAAGAAACTCTGGTTTGTAGACATACAAACCAATATGTCGCATCGCTCCCGTTTCATGTTGCCTGAAAAAATCCAATGCTTTGTTATTGTCAACCATCGCCTTTACAACATGCTCATTATCGAATTCTTCTTGTTGCAGAGTACAACACGCTGTTCCCATTGAGGCCTCTCCAAGGGCCGCAACAGTTGCGTCAATAACAACGGGATCTAGTTCCGGTTCATCCCCCTGCATATTCACAACAATGTCGCAATCCAATTCACGTACTGCTTCGGCGATTCTGCTTGTGCCGTTTGGGTGCTCGCCAGTCATAATGATTTTCGCTCCAAATGCTGTGCATTTCGAGGCAATTTCCTCTGAATCGGTAGCAATAAAGACATCCGACACGGTCGTTGCAGCATTCGCATTTTCCCAAGCATATTGAATCAGGGGCTTCCCAGTTTCTTCAGCAATCATCTTTGCTGGAAACCGAGACGAATCTATTCTCGCTGGAATTATTGCTAGTACCTTCTTTGGCATACCCTCCATTTTACAATGCGACTGTCACGCCTGCATTACTACCAGAGACGCAACAGTCACGTAAAAGTTCACTTTTACTCTTGAATTGAGGATACGACATGCTACAATCTGGAATGCCCACCCAAGATACAAATGAAACATTTCTGAGCCAATTCAGCAAGTCCGGCGAATCCACTGAATTCTATTCCCCCATCCCAGAAGGCTATAAGCCGGGCTATACGCGATTTGTCGTGGTGCTTGGCACTGTCATGTCTGGGCTTGGAAAAGGAATTTTCAGTTCTTCACTTGCAAAACTCCTTCAAGACAAGGGGCTAGTAGTTACTCCTGTGAAGCTTGAGGGGTACTTGAACATCGATTCAGGCACCCTCAACCCTTTCCGTCATGGCGAAGTCTTCGTTCTTGACGATGGCACAGAAACCGACATGGACCTTGGAACATACGAACGGATCCTAGACCTGAACCTTTCGCGGTCTAATTTCACAACAGCAGGGCAAATTTATACTGAAATTCTTACTCGCGAGCGTGCCGGTGGGTATCTA
>JABJDN010000041.1 GCA_018665385.1 Phycisphaerae bacterium
AAGGATTGCCTTCGCTGCTTCGAACTCCCCTTTTCTGAATGCAATCCATCCGTCTAATTGTTGTTTCTCGTCGGTTTCTATAATTGCCCCTGCCTCTACTAGTTCAATGAGTGACTCGGCCGATTCATAATCGTCGCTTAGCCATAAGAGCACCCACGTCGCCTGCATATGCAATTCCACGGCTTTATGTACAGCTTTCTCACCCATTGATTCGTACAACTTGGACATCGAAAACATCGAACTCATAGCAGATTCCAAAGCCATTGCTGCTTGTGTTTTGTCTTGCATAGAACTGTACAAAGCTGCTCGCACGGTTGCGAGTTTTGGAACAAGCGGAGCATGTATTCTTGCTAATTCCAATGGATCAAGTCTTGGCTGTTGTTCTTTAGTACGAGCTCTAAAAATAATATCAACAGCCATTTGGCGAGTAAGTAATGTGTCCATTGCAGCAATTACATCACCAGATGCCCACTGGCTAAGAACAATATCTGCCAAGAGCGTGTCTGAAATGAGCGAAGAATCGCCCGCCCCCTCGCCCAAAATAATTTCGTACATTGCCCTTGCGTCTTCGTAATCTCCGTACGCCATTAAAAACTCTGCCAATGCAATCTGGATTGTTTGGTCTTTTATATTTGCAAGAGATGCGGCTGCGAGAAGTTCGGCTCTCGTGTAAATGTCTGCGGTTTCATCACCGAAGAAACCCGCCGCAAGTGTAATAGCATCAAAATAAGATGGGTCAAGTGCCACTGCTTCTGCAAGCCAGCGAGCAAACTGCTGCACGTTGCCCGCTTGACGTTGCAAATACGCTGCATCAAGGGCGAGCCTTGAGGCGACCGAGGCATTGAGTTTGTTATGATTTTCTTTAGAGAGTAGGACTTCGTACATCGCGATTCTTGTTTCAAGAGTCTGCGAAGTATCTATAACATCTCGAAGGCGGGCGAGTTGCGCTGTTGGCTGCGTGGGTGAAACTCGTAAAAGGTTTTGAATTGCGTGGTTTGAAACACTTGGCAAATCTGCCATTTGCGCAACCTCATGAAGAGATCTCCAAATAGCTGGGTCGTCTGGAGAGAGAAGGGAGGCTTCGGATATAAGCGCAACCGCGGCTTCGATTGCAATAGTATCTAATGGCTCTGACATTGTTGCTTGGTGTGCAATGCGTACAAATTGCTCGGCAAGAAGCACTCCTGGAGTTGGTTGTTCTACGGGGTTTGCGAACACAGCGGTTGCACAAAGGAACCAGGCTGAAGATTGACTAAATAATAAAATGCGCATGTGGTTGTTTTTACTTCCTAATGGGGACTGTAGCAGGGTTTTCGGCTCTTTTTAAACAGCAACTACAAACAATACTAAAGAGGCGTTGACACGACCGCTCTTGGGTGGTAATTTCGTCATTCTTCACCCAACTACCAAGCAAGGGAAAACATGTCAAAACTACATTTCATAGCCTCAATTCTAACACTTACTATCTGCTCAGCAGTGTTTAGCCAGCCAAGAAGTATTTCATCGATAGTTGGCGAAAGCGATATTAGCCAAGAAGATGAGGTGAAAATTCAAAAATTTGCTGTTGCATGGGCTCAAGAGCTGGAAACAGAGGATGGAGAAGCGCTTGAACGAGCACACAAGAAACTCGCAAGCCCGTTTGATACAGACGCGCGAATGACGCCAAACGGTAGAAACTTATACGGCAAATACCTTAAAGAAGGTTTCTCGCCACTCTTGAGCGTGGACAACCAAAATGAGATGGCTGCTGTGAACGCACTTCAAATCTATTCTTTGCTTGGAACCGAACAGGGTTGTTCCGTACTTATCAAACATGCACACGCAAGCAGTGAGGATAGAGATGCACTTCGTCTTTGGGCATCTATTGGTATTGGGACAACGTTCCTTGTTGGTGAATTGAAACAAAATAGAGTGGACCGATATGCAAAACTTCTCGGTTCATATATTCCAAATGAAAGTGTTTGGTACATAATTGCAAGGCAGTTTGATTCGCTCGCTTCGTTGCAGGAAATTCCAGGTCTTGAACAAGACAAGCGGAGGGAAATGGAAGATTTATCCTTTTCTTTGCAAACAGATGCACTTGTTGCACTTCTCGCTTCTATACCAAGCAGCGGTGCGGACGAGCGAGTGCAAGCACTCTCTTTAGTTCTTCCTTCATTGCGATTACAGCTCAACGAACCGGGCGTCGATGCTCAGTTAAAAGATGCTATGTATAGTGCGATTATTCCGCCCCTTACCACGTTCGTTGAAAACGCTGCAACGTTTCCGCCATCAGACGATGCGGATTCACTTGCTTCCTATGGCAGGGCTGTACAAGCCGCAAGCCTTCTAGTCTCTAAGGGGACTGGTGTTGGTGATGCTGATGTCGCTACACTCTGGGCCAATGGTGACTACAGTGAAATTCTTACACTTGTTCGATTGTGGAGGTCTGGTCAGTAAATAGATGTTGAGAATTCTCGCATTAGTTGCAATTCTCGTTGCTCTTGCAGTTTTCGTTACTGGGTTTTCTTCGCAACGCGAACGTGCAGACTTCGTGTTTGTTAATCGAGGTGATGTGTTTACGCTAG